>DJIL01000008.1 GCA_002433595.1 bacterium UBP8_UBA6595
CCCCCGACAAAGCCACATAGCTGACATTATTCATGATTTGTGTGCTGAAAAATGATGCAGACCAGTGCTCAACCCCATATAAGCTGCCTGGGTTTTCAAAAATAGAACTTGCAGTTGTATTAAATCCATTGATATTGGCATAGCCAATATGGCGTGCACTAGTGCCTACTTGAGTGACGTCAATAGCTGTGACAGCTAAAAGACTAGAAGGGCTAATACATAACAGAAAAAACAACACTCGTATGCGTTGTTGAAAATATAGCATTATGACTTATCGCAAGGATACAAACATCAACACCAAACCGGTCTCCCCACGACTAAGACTTGTCATTGCTTTGCCAATAATCCCGCCCTTGTCTAGATCCTCTGATTTCATTGCATATCCTGGCGTGTTGGAAGATGCTAACCAATCGCCTGGCTGTATTGATTTCTGTTTTGCATCACAGTATACCCATACAATGCCAGACAAAGCCACGGGGTAATCCCCTGCCCCAATAATGGTGCCAGCTTGAAGATTATTCCCCCCACTGACAACTCCCACAACTGTTTTTTCATACGCCTTCGTTGATTGCTTGAGCGTACCAGGAATCGACGCGTTTTCATCAATAACAACAACCATGCCTGGCTGAATCTTTGATCTATTTGAAAAGTAAAAGCGCTCGGCATAGTCACTCCCATTGTTCAATATTGTTATTCCACCAATATTTGTTGTTGCTGCATCAATATCTAAAATGCCATTGGGCGTTACTAGTATGCTTAAGTAACCTTTCAGGCCATGGATAGCATTAATAACCAGGGGCATTTCTACTTGACTCGCGACAAAGGCATATGGAACTGAATATACAGGGATTAATTGTGTTACATCGGGCTTGTTGTTCACTCGCTCACTGAGAACAACCTGAAATTTACTACCTGAATCCGTTAAATCATCCGGCATTAACTCACTAATTATTTTGTTGACAAAACGACCCTGTAATTGAGTATTTGGGGCTTCCATTAGACTTTTAACAAAATCACCCTCTGAATTAACAAGGTTAATTGTTAGGTTCACTGTTTCATTTTCAGACACCATTGTTTCTGGAAAGTAAAAATTAATATTCATACTCGGTGAAACTGAGGCATATGTCCCAGTTGAGAGAAAAAAAGAAAGAGTCAGTAAAAACAAGTTGAAAGCGATGTATACAAAAACATTTTTTATCATTATTTTGGGGTTTCCTTTCTATGAATTTTGTAATATTTTATGTTGGAAAATAAATTTATAATTGTCTATCTAACTGTAGAGAGCAACGTATTAAGAAACAATACCACAAACCATGGGTGTTATTCTAGATTTAATATTTAAGACCTTATTCATTATTAACCAAAGCCCATGACGTGTAGATATAGCCGAGCAACCGTTTAATCTGCTACTATAGATTGTAAATGGCGACGTAGCTCAGTTTTGGTTAGAGCACACGGTTCATACCCGTGCGGTCACTGGTTCGAGTCCAGTCGTCGCTACCACCCCCCTCATGTATTTCAGTTTTTGGACTTTTCATTGATACTATCCATATTGAGTAAGGAGTTGCTTATTTCTCGAAAAATCCCCAATTTTATACGCACGTTGCCCGACTTGCTATTGCATAATGTACTGACGAATCCCAATAAACCCTTGTTTTTCACGCCGGATTCTTCTGGAGATTACTGTGGCAGTTGCGCACTAGATATTCAGCGACACGTCATGCAAATTAGTCATGCCTTGGGCGCTATGGGGGTTAAACCCGGATCTGCCGTTGGTATTTTTGCGCGAAACCAAACACGCTGGATCATTGCCGATTTGGCAATTATGAGTATCGGCGCTATTAGCGTTCCCATTTACCCAACATCAACACCTGAGGAAATTGCCCATATTACTCAAGATGCTAACTTATCTATTATATTTGTTGATACTATTACACTAAAAGATTACGTGCCAGAACCCGTACACCAAATTATTTTAAATTCTGACCAATCCTATGCCGCCCGTGAAACCCTATCGTCGTGGTCTCAAATTTTGGAGCGCGGTCAATCCGCCAATACCAACAGCGGCGCCTTATCCAAACAATTGGCTAACTTGGATCCCCACCAAACCGCAACCATTGTTTATACATCTGGAACAACCGGGCAATCAAAAGGCGTTGCCCTAACCCATGCCAATATTTTGAGTAACGTCCGGGATGTTTTGAGCATTATTCCGTTAAATGAAAACGAAATCGCACTCAGTTTTTTACCACTATCGCATATTTTTGAACGCACCGTTGGTTACTACACGCTACTCGCTGTTGGTGGCCGGATATACTACATTCAAGATATCGACACCTTATCCGATTCTATTTTGACTATCAACCCAACCATTATGCTAAGTGTGCCCCGGCTCTATGAAAAAATATACCACCGCATTTATGCATCCGCATCCCGAATGCAGCGGTTGGCTCTCACCAATGCACTCAAAGTTAGCCAGCGTTACCAGTCTAAAAAAAGACCCCGTTGGGGACCTACAGCGCTGGCTTACTCACTGGCAGACTCCCTGGTACTCAAAAAGCTGCGGGATCGATTTGGAAAGCGCCTGCGCTTTTTTGTATCCGGCGGTGCCGGCTTGAATCCAGCGATTGCTCAGTTTTTCTACAACTGCGGACTGCTTATTGTTGAAGGGTATGGCCTCACTGAAGCGGGGCCCATTATTGCCTGCAACCGGCTCGATTCGTTTAAATTTGGCACTGTTGGGCAAAGCTTGCCCAGTGTTACCGTTACCGTTCAAGAAGGTGAATTGTTGGCCAAAGGACCCAACATTATGACTGGGTATCACAATAAACCGACAGAAACGGCTGCTGTTTTATCTCCAGATGGCTGGCTATCTACCGGTGATTTAGTAACCATTGATACCGATGGATTTATATCAGTTATTGATCGAAAAAAAGATTTAATCATTCTCTCAACTGGAAAAAACGTACCCCCTATACCCGTGGAATCCAAACTAAAAGAAAGCGCATGGATTCAAGAAGCTGTGCTTATTGGGGACAACCGAAATTACATCACTGCGGTTATATTTCCGGACTCCGCTACATTAGCGGGTCATTCCGATTTGTATAATTGTTTAAAAAGCGCCGAGCCAGACGACTATTCAAAGCTTCATCAATTTTATGCGCCAATTATTCGCAAACAGTGTCAGTCATTCACCGCGTTTAAGCAGCCCAAGCAATTTATATTAGCCACCGAGCCGGCTGAACAATTTAGTACCCCTACATTAAAAATAAAACGCCGTCTCATTCGTGATTTCTACCGCAGCCGATTGGATGATTTATATCCAACGCCGATTGGATGATTTATATCCAACGCCTGTTGAATCTTAGATTAAATACTGTATAATGCTATTAATCCCTATGAATATAAAGCGCACTATATATATGACGCGCAATGCCTAAAAAAGATAGGCTAGCCATTATTAATGGTTTGCGTACTGGCTTCGGAAAAGCCGGCGGCCAATTCAAATCCGTTCAAGCGGATGATCTTGGTGCAAACCTATTGCGCGAAGTACTGGCCCAAAGCCCTGTTGACGCCGAGACAGTCACCGATGTGTTTTTAGGCAATGTTGCCCAACCCGGTCATGCCGCCAATATTGCGCGTGTAATTGCGTTAAAAGCCGGGCTAGATCAACGTATCCCCGCAGCGACTGTCCACCGAAATTGCGCCTCCGGCATGGAATCCGTTAGCACGGCCTATCAAGCAATTGCGGCTAAGCAATCTGAAATTTGTGTTGTGGGTGGTGTTGAATCCATGTCCAATATTCCCCTACTATTTAATGCATCTATGACCCGCTTTTTTGAAACTTTATCTCGACTCAAATCTACCCAGGACAAACTGCGTCATTGTTTGTCTTTTCGTCCACGATTCATGACACCTATTATTGGTGTTGCCCAAGGGCTAACCGATCCCGTATCCAATTTAATTATGGGTCTCACTGCAGAGAATTTGGCCCAAGAGTTTACCATCACCCGTGCAGAGCAAGATGCCTATGCGTTATCCAGCCATCAAAAAGCAGCCAAGGCTGAGTCTAAGCATCGGTTTGATTGTGAGCGCCATGCACTCCCGGATCCAAGCTATACGACTATAATTCATCGTGATGAATGTATCCGAGATGACCAGTCTCTCGTCGCTCTCGGAAAATTACGCCCATACTTTGATCGAAAGTTAGGTACGGTAACCGTAGGGAATGCCTGCCCCATCAACGACGGCGCTGTGGCCATGATTGTCATGGCCGAGTCCAAAGCTAAAGCTATGGGTCTATCGCCTATTGGTTATATTAACGATTATGCTTACGCAGGCCTAGAGCCTGAACGTATGGGGCTAGGCCCTGTATATGCTACCCAAGCTTTATTTAAAAAAACAGGATTTACGTTAAACGACTTTGATATTATCGAAATCAATGAAGCCTTTGCGGCTCAGGTAATCGCATGTGAACGCGCATTTGAGCGCTATGGCATGGGTAAAATAGCACCCGAAAAATTAAATGTTAACGGAGGCGCTATTGCATTGGGGCATCCGGTTGGGGCTACCGGAGCCCGCCTTATACTAACCGCCTTACATGAACTTAGAATTCAAAAAAAACAACGGGCTTTAGCGACATTGTGCATTGGTGGTGGTCAAGGCGGCGCCTTTATTGTAGAGGCGGCTACATGAGTTGGCGTCTTGATGCAACCAACGGCCATTACTCCCTTACGTACACGTGCGATGCTCTGTCTATGCCCATTTTAACAACGACTGCTTTGCAAGCGCTTGATACCGCGCTCATAGAATTAAGCAGCAATCCCGACTGTTTAAGCTTGCAAATTTGCAGCGAAAAACCTCACGTATTTATTGCCGGCGCAGACATTCAAGAAATCGCTAGTATTCACGACGCTCAGGATGGTGAAAAGAAAGCAACCATGGGTCAACGTATATTTAATCGATTGGAAGACCTTCCGTTTCCAACCGTGGCGGTCATTGACGGCGCCTGCTTAGGTGGTGGCTTGGAATTAGCCCTAGCTTGCACCTACCGCATCGCATCGGATCATGCAAAAACACAACTGGGTCTACCTGAAACCACACTGGGTATTATTCCGGGCTTTGGAGGTACCTATCGATTACCTAAAACCATCGGGTTACCCGCCAGTCTTGATATGATTTTAAGCGGCCGATCCGTATCCGCTAACCGGGCCCTTAAGTTAGGCCTCGTGGACCAGTTAGAAAAACCGGCATTTTTACATGCCACTAGCGCTCAATTCGTACAAAATATACCCAAAATTACTAGACGAAAGCATACTGCTGGATTTCCTGGAAAATCTCGATTTATGACTCAAATAGCCAAAAAATCCGTACTAAAAAAAACCAATGGGCATTACCCCGCCCCATTAATGGCTTTAAAAACAATTCAAAAAACAGCATTTAAGCCAAGAGCCTACGCCCTAAAATGTGAAGCGCATGCGTTTGGCGTCCTTGTTCATACCAATGCCTGCAAAACACTCATTGACCTTTACTTTTCTAACGAAACTCTTAAGCGGTGCGGTGGCGACACACGACTTGAACACACAGCATCCAAACTCCCGAAATGCGTTGGTGTATTGGGTGCAGGGTTCATGGGCGGCGGTATCGCATTTGCCTGCGCTAAATCAGGAATTTCCACACGATTTCAAGATTTAAACTGGGAAGCCATTTTAAGCGGCTATAAAACTGTGGACACGTACTGTCAACAAGCCATTAATCGAAAAAAAATGACACGTCATGAACACCAGACATTGTTACATCGTTTATCTGGCAACATTAGCCCTACTAGCTTATCCAAACAATCGTTTGTTATTGAAGCCATCGTTGAAGACCTTGCGATTAAACAAACTGTTTTCCAGGCCATTGAGCCCCATATTGACCCAGCGGCTATTTTGGCCAGCAACACATCAGGGCTATCGATTGATCACATGGCAAATGGGCTAAAACACCCCGAGCGATTCATTGGTATGCATTTTTTTAGCCCTGTTAATCGCATGCCCTTGGTTGAAGTTATCCCCGGATCCGCCACCAATATTGAAACGCTTCAAGCTACATTTTCTTTAGCCAAGCAACTTAAGAAAATCCCCATTGTTGTTAAAAACAGCCCGGGTTTTTTAATTAATCGAATTTTAATACCTTATATTAATGAAGCGGCTCATATGGTGTGTGAGGGGTACTCAATTGCAGCTATTGACCGCATTGCTACTCAATTTGGAATGCCCGTAGGACCGTTAACTTTGGTTGACGAAGTTGGTATCGATATTGGCATGAAAGTAGCCAATCAACTGGGCGATCATTTTGGTGAGCGCTTACGCATTTCTAGTTTATTTGAAGTCTTCGAACAAAACCCTAGCTGGCTAGGTAAAAAAACGGGCTACGGATTTTACGACTACACGAGCAAAAAAACTGTCAACAAAAAACTAACGAACACCGTCGTGCCTAAAGCGTACGCAAGCACTGCGATTGAAGACCGATTGATGCTCACTTTATTAAACGAAGCCGCACGATGCTTAGAGGAGGCTGTTGTGTCTGACCCTAAATTATTAGATATGGGCTTAATTATGGGCATCGGATTCCCGCCATTTCGTGGTGGCATATTGCGATACGCGGATGCAATAGGCATTGACACTGTAGTCAATAAATTAAAAGCCCTAGCCGATACCATTCACCCCCGATTTTCACCCAGTGATCTATTGGTGACTATGGCCGCAAACAATCAACGATTTTATTAAGGAGATAGATAATGAACAAACCCGGTAAACAAGACAAGCAAGCATCCATGGATTTAGCAGAATCTGCACGACAAACAAAATGGCAACACCCCAGCTTTACAGCTGAACTATTTAAAGGGTCGTTCCGATGGGATTTGATTCATCCCTATCCCGCACAATCGGACACCGACAAAGCCATTGGCGATGCCGTATTGGTTGAATTAGAAAAATGCCTAAAAACACACATTAACCCAGAGGCGGTTGACAAAAGCGGCGTATTGCCCGAAACAGCACTTGACGCCTTAAAAGCCGGCGGGTATTTTGGCATGAAAATTCCCAAAGCTTACGGCGGCATGGGGTTATCTATTACGAATTATGTGCGCGCAATGGAACTAGTCGCCAGTTGGTGCGGGTCAACTGCCGTGTGGTTATCCGCTCACCAAAGCATCGGGGTTCCGCAACCATTAAAAGAATTCGGCAATGACGCACAAAAAGAAAAGTACTTGCCTCGATTAGCGGCCGGTGCCGTATCCGCTTTTTCATTAACTGAACCCGATGTTGGCTCTGATCCAGCACGTATGGGCACTACAGCGACCCCCATTGACGACGGCAATTACTACATTATTAATGGTCAAAAACTATGGACAACCAATGGCCCTGCGGCTGAACTGTTGGTTGTCATGGCTGAAACGCCCCCCAAGCTGGTTCATGGAAAAGAAAAAAAACAAATTACGGCCTTTATTGTTGAAGCGCCTACCCCTGGGCTATCCGTCTTGCACGAATGTGAGTTTATGGGCATTCGGGCCATTCGAAACGGCTGGATGGAGTTTAAAGACGTCAAAGTTCCTAAAGAAAATATTATCGGAAACTTGGGTGATGGCTTGAAAATTGCATTAGCCACCCTCAATGTGGGGCGTCTCACCATTCCCGTCATTTCTGCCGGGACGGGCAAAGTGTGTTTGTCTTACTGCCAAGATTGGATCAAGCAACGGGTGCAATGGGGACAATCTATTGGCAAGCATCAAGCCGTCGCTAATTTGGTCAATGATATTGCCACCCATACATTCGCCATTGATGCGATGAGCTTTTTAACCTGTTCGCTGATTGAAAACGAAACGGCTGATGTTCGTTTAGAAGCAGCCATTGCCAAGTATTTTGGATCCGAACGTGCATGGGATATTGTGGACAAAACCATGCAGATACGCGGCGGGCGAGGCTTTGAAACCGCGGACTCGTTACGCAAACGAAATGAACCTGGCATTCCCATTGAACGGGTTATGCGTGATACGCGAATTAATCGAATTATCGAAGGCACCAGCGAAATTATGCATTTGTTTATTGCACGAGAAGCCATGGATTTACATATTAAAACTGTGTTTGCATTAAGCAACCCCGCCATTAGTATCAGTAAAAAAATTGGTATTGTATTAAAAGCGGGTCTATTTTATTCTCTATGGTACCCCAAGCTTTGGCTACCCTCTTGGTCTATCTTTTCAATCAAGCACTTAAATCAGCGCAATTTATCTCAACTGCATTATATTTCACGAACATCCAAACGGCTAGCACGTAGCTTGTTTCACACGATGGTTCGGTTTGGCCCAAAGCTAGAATACCAACAGGCTATTCTTGCGCATTACGTTGATATTGGCACTCAACTGTTTGCCATGGCTGCAACCCTATCTAAAGCAGAATCTATTTTGCATAATCATCAAAACCCCAAAACAATCCAAGCCTTAACGACAGCATTTTGCCACCAATCCCGCAAAGAAATTGAGCAGCACTTTAGAGCTGTTCGGACGGCGGAACCCCAAGAGAAAAAAGTGGCCAGCGAAGCGCTTATGAATGCTGATTTGGATTGGTTGATGAATGATATCATTCGATTCGAAACTACCGATACCCCCATCAATTGACGTGTACGCCTAATTCCTTGTAGACTGCCACTATGGATAAGCATAAACTTGAACTATTTTACTTTGATCAGTGCCCCTACTGTCAACTTGTGCTGAATCATATCCACACCCATCAATCGCCAGTTACCCTATGCAATACCCAAACCAATCCCAAGAACCGTGCCCGTCTAAACGCCGTTGGGGGTAAAACCCAAGTTCCTTGCCTGTTTATTGACGGTCAACCCTTATACGAATCTCAAGATATTATAAATTGGTTAATTACCCATGCTTAGTACTATTCAATCCGTTATTGAATCCGCGTTGCCGGAGTCAACCGCCTATATCCTCAACCCCGAGCACGATGGCAAGCATTTTCAAGCCATTGTCATCTGCCCATCATTTGAAGGCGTACCGCTGGTTAAACAACACCAAGTTGTTATGAATGCTTTGAAAGCCCAACTTGAAACAAAAGTGCATGCCCTGGCTTTGAAAACATTCACGCCCGCTGCTTGGGCTGAAAAAAAACATCTTTATTCTTATCTTGAATCTGAGGAGGTTCCCAATGAGCAATCCCGTCGCGCTTGCAAAAGACCAAATAAAAAACGACATTAATCAACATGCTGTTATCCTATATATGAAAGGGACTAAGTTTGCCCCTCAATGTGGGTTTTCAGCACAAGTTATCCAAATTTTAAATGATTTAGGTACCCCTTACGAAACTCGCGATGTGTTGCAAGATGATGCCTTGCGTCAGGGCATTAAAGAATTCACCGACTGGCCAACTGTGCCCCAGTTATATGTTAATGCTAACTTTATCGGGGGCTGTGATATTATTATGGAATTGTATGAAACCGGCGAACTCAAACCGCTACTTTCCTAATTAAATGTCAGCACTGGTTGACTGGCCCGATGCACTCACCCAGTGGTACAAAAAACAGCAACGGGTATTGCCCTGGAGAAACCAATCCCCCAACCCCTATCCCATTTGGGTGAGTGAAATTATGCTTCAGCAAACCCAAGTAGACACGGTTGTTCCGTATTTTAATCGCTTCATTGAAGCATTCCCAGAGTTATCCGATTTAGCCAATGCAGAGGAAGATACCATACTAAAATTATGGGCAGGCTTGGGATACTATTCCCGCGCGCGCAATTTGCATGCCGCTGCCAAAATTATTAACGCCACTGGCTGGCCCACTCAATACGCCAACTTAAAAGAATTGCCCGGTCTTGGGTTTTATACTGCAGCGGCTGTAGCGAGCCTTGCCTTTGGGGAACCCGTCCCTGTCGTCGATGGCAATGTAATTCGTGTGTTTACTCGATTTTTTGGTTTGCCTGAAGACAGTACGACTCAACGAATGAAGACTCATTTATTTGATCGTCTTTTGCCGGCTGTTAAGACTCAAAAACCGTCCGATTTTAATCAAGCCATGATGGAATTGGGCGCCTTAGTCTGCAAACCCCGGTCTCCCCAATGCCCCGCTTGCCCGTTACAGGCGGGTTGCTTCGCATTTACAAACAATCAAGTTGCGCATTTGCCTAATCGGCCGGCACGAAAAAAAGTCCCCCACTACCCTGTTGGCATTGGTGTCATTCAGCATAATAATTGCGTATTAATTGGTAAACGAAAAAAAGAACAGATGCTTGGTGGGCTTTGGGAATTTCCTGGTGGCAAGCAGTTGCCCAATGAATCTCTGACTGAAACAGTAATTCGAGAAGTTTATGAAGAAACCCGACTAACTGTTGATTGCCTGGACGCAATTGCTAGCATTAATCATGCGTACAGCCATTTTAAAATCACCGTTCATGCATATTGGTGCACACTAATTTCAGGCACCCCAACCCCCATTACAACGGATGCCTTACGCTGGGTGTCGTTGGATGATTTACACCACTATCCGTTTCCCACTGCAAGCGTTAAGCTTATTCAGCATTTGCATCAATCATGAGTATGCGCATTCAAAAATACCTATCTCAAGCCGGCATTATCTCTCGTCGAAAAGCTGAGGCGTTTTTAAAAAATGGCTGGATTTTAATTAATGGAACGCCAGTCACTACACCCGGCACCCGAATTAACCCAGAAACTGATACCGTATCATTTTCAGACGAGGCTCTAGCGGAAATGACAACTTATTGTATCTTGGCCTTTCATAAACCCGCCGGCATTGTCACGAATTGCAAACAATCGGGTGAGCGAGAAATTACCGATTTGCTGCCTCAAAAATACCGGCACCTAAACGCTATCGGTCGATTGGACAAAGCATCAGAAGGGCTTATCTTACTCACTGACAATGGTTCGGTAGCCAATTATTTTTTAAATAATGCCGAGCCACATTCTCGCTTATACCGCGTACTAGCCGCGCACCCCCTGTCTCAGTCTCAAGTAGCCGCTTTGGAATCCGGTGTCGATATTGGCAACTATGTTACAAAACCCTGCCGCATTCATCAAACCACGGCTCGTCATCTTGAAATTACACTAACGGAAGGAAAAAACAGACAAATTCGCCGGATGCTGTACGCCGTTGGCAACCGTGTACACCGACTCATTCGGCTTCAGTTCGGCACCATTGAATTGGGTGATCTAAGCGCTGGGGCCTATCGAGTTATTCCCAATGATTCGCTGCCCGTTCAAAATAACGCCTATTAATGCTACTCTTGAATGAGAATGTCTGACATTATTACAATTAAAAACTTAAGTAAAGCGTATGCTTCCGGTGTGCAATCACTATGCACTGTATCGTTATCAATACGCAGTGGCGAGTTATTTGCACTTCTGGGCCCCAATGGGGCTGGAAAAACCACGCTAATCAGTACTGTATGCGGTTTAACCACACGGACAAACGGACAAGTTACCGTGAATGGCTATGATATTTATCACGACTACCGCGCCGCTCGCAAACAAATTGGCTTAGTCCCTCAAGAAATTACCATCGATATTTTTGACACCCCCTGGAAAACGGTTCGCTTTAGCCGATCATTATTTGGACTGCCCCGAAATGATGCCTATTTAAAAGACCTGCTAAAACAGCTGTCTCTATGGGATAAACGGGATCAAAAAATGATTACGCTATCTGGGGGGATGAAGCGTCGCGTTATGATTGCCAAAGCCTTAGCCCATGAGCCTAAAATTTTATTTTTAGACGAGCCCACCGCTGGTGTTGATGTGGAACTCCGCCAAGCCATGTGGAAACAACTCCAAACACTTAAATCCAATGGAGTGACCATTATATTAACCACTCATTACATTGAAGAGGCCGAAGAAATGGCCGATCGCATTGGGATTTTGAATAACGGCCGCTTAATGCTTGTTGAAGATAAACATACTTTAATGAAAAAAATGAGTGCTAAAACTGTGATGATTGATCTTCAACATCCCCTTTCCAAACTACCGGAACCTTTGCGTCACTTATCCCTAGAGTTACTCAATAACCAGTGTATTAAATTTCATTACAACTCTGAAACCGGGCCCCACACAATTGCCGATGTGTTAAGCAGCCTACAAACGCAAAAATTGGCCTATGTTGATATTCGAACGGAGCAAGACTCATTAGAAGACATTTTTGTTCGACTGGTAAACGCATGATGCTTCAATCTGTTTTTACCATTTATAAAGCGGAAATTATGCGCATGAGACGTACGATTGTTCAAAGTGTTTTAGCCCCTATTTTATCCACAAGCTTGTATTTTGTTGTGTTTGGATCTGCCATTGGGTCTCAAATTAATGAAATTGATGGGATTGGCTATGGCTCATTTATAGTACCGGGATTAATTATGCTCTCGGTACTCACACAAAGCATTGCCACTGCATCATTTGGGATCTATTTCCCTCGCTTTAACGGTACTATTTATGAGATTTTGTCTGCCCCTTTGTCCTATGTCGAAATTGTTTTGGGTTATGTTGGTGCCGCGGCTTCTAAAGCCATTATCATTGGGTTTCTGATCCTGGGCACCTCGTTTATTTTCACACCTGTTAGCATTCAAAGCCCCTGGCTTATGCTTGTATTTCTAATACTAACATGCGTTACCTTTAGCCTGTTTGGCTTTATGATTGGAATTTGGGCGGGAAACTTTGAAAAACTCCAAATTATTCCGGCTTTGATTATTACCCCTCTGACATTTTTAGGGGGTAGTTTTTATTCGATTTCAATGTTGCCACCGTTTTGGCAGACCGTATCGTTATTTAATCCTGTTGTGTATTTAATCAGTGGGTTTCGATGGAGCTTTTATGGCAAAGGCGATGTTAGCCTAACCACCAGCTTTGTAATGATTGCTATTTTCCTATTGGTATCCCTCATGGTTATTCATTGGATTTTTAAAACGGGCTACCGATTAAAACCGTAACCGCTTAACAGGCAATTGCTTTTCTGCTAAACTAGTTTTAAATGCCCCTGAATACCATTAACACATCAAACGCGCCCCAACCAATTGGGCCTTACTCACAAGCAATTAACCACAAAGGACTACTCTATGTTTCGGGTCAAATTCCTATAAATCCCCAAACCGGGGATATCCCGACCCGCATTGCGGATCAAGCCCATCAAGCCCTTGATAACTTGCTCGCTATTATTACGGCTGCCGGCGCACAGGTAACCGATGTTATAAAAAACACAATTTATATTAAAAACATGAATGACTTTGACACAATTAATCAGGTCTACAGCACTTATTTTTCAGAGCCATACCCCGCACGCGCTGTCATTGAAGTGTCGCGATTGCCGAAAGATGTTGGTATCGAAATTGAATCGGTTGTTTCAAATGCTAATTCCTGACGCTGTTACTACCGCCATTCACGCGCTATCCGATGCCTTGTCCACGCATACAGATTCAAAAGATATTGATGCCGCATTGTCCTCTTTAGCTAAAATATGGCTCACCACACCCACTACAAGTGATCGAAAAATTGCCATTACCGCTTTAGATGAGCTATACCATTCATTTAAAGTTTTTTTACCCCATAGAGATAGTCGAAAGGTTTGTATTTTTGGCTCCGCTCGTACGCCAAGCGATGACCCCGATTATCAGTTAGCCAAAGCCGTATCGACTGAGTTATCTCGATCTGGTTTTTTTGTCATTACCGGTGCTGGTGATGGCATTATGGCGGCTGGCAATGAAGGCCCCGGTCCCGACCGGAGTTTTGGCCTCAACATTGACTTACCCTTTGAACAAGAACCCAATCCATTTATTAAACATAGTTCGAAATTAGTCCATTACAATTATTTTTTTCTGCGAAAACTATTTTTTATTAAAGAATCAGACGCTACAATTTTATGCCCCGGAGGCTTTGGCACCCACGATGAAGGGTTTGAATTATTAACCTTGATCCAAACCGGACGATGCGCCCCACGCCCGCTTGTATTAATGCATGAGAAAAATTCGTGCTACTGGGACTCATGGCTCACTTTTGTTAAGGAAGAGTTGCTTGAACGACAGCTTATTTCACCTGATGACATGGGTTTATTTGTGATAACCAGCGACCCCCACGTAGCCACTAAGCATATTTGCCATTTTTACAGTGGCTACCATTCTATCTTTTATCGAGAGGCCCATGCTTTTGTTCGTCTGAATCGAGAATTATCCAGCCATCACCTGCAAACACTTACAGAAACCTGCGGTGATGCGGTAACCACTGACGGTATTTTCAACTATTATGATCAAGCGTGTGTTGATTCAGACCCATTCCCCAACAAGCCTGTCCTTCGATTTTTATTTAATAAAAAATATGGTAGTCTAAATAAATTGATACACACGATTAACAATTTGAATTAGGAGTTTCTATCTATGCTAAATCTACTAATTAAGGGCGGCCCCATTATGATTGTATTGGGACTTTGCTCCTTTTATGGGTGCTATATTGTTATTCAAAAACTATTGTTTTTTAAAGCTAACCTGGTTCAAAAAGACCGATTAACTCACATGATTACTCAGCATCTGGAACGTGTTGGCAAGCCCGCTACCATTGAAAAATTAAGCCAGTCTCGATTCGCTACCCACCGCATACTAGCCTCCAGCCTGACACTATCTGATCAGCCCTATGCAATTATTCAAGATACTGTTCAGCAAAACTTACCCACTACTGCACCAGAGTTGGATCAGAGTATGGCTGTTTTATCCAGCATTATTACAATTACCCCAATCCTGGGGCTACTAGGAACCGTCATTGGGCTAATCGATATTTTTAATGTATTGTCCGGTGGCCCCATTAATGACACCCAACAGCTATCCGGAGGCATTGCCCAAGCCTTAATTACCACGGTCACGGGGTTGTCTATTACAATTCCTTTAATGATTATGTACCGTATTATCGAAGAAAAAGCGCATCGCTACCGCCATGCCCTGGATGCCTGTGTTCGTGACGTCATTGAAGCATGCAATCAATTAGACGCGTAATTAAAACTCTATGCGCGCCTTTCTGAATACCTCTCGTCTGAAAGTAACCAATCAAACCATTGATTTAATTCCGTTAATTGATGTTGTCTTTATTTTATTAATATTTTTTTCCGTTTCCACCACGCTCAACACCAATAATGGCCTTGAGTTAAACTTGCCTGATGCCAGTCCCAATCCACACCAGACATCGTCGTTAACCATTTATGTTGATGCTGAGAACCAAGTGTCCATTAATGACGTGGTTGTGCCCTTCGACCAATTTCAAAATCAGCTATCTACATTAATTCAGGCAGACCCTACACTGCCTGTTATTATTCGCGCGGATGGCAGCTTAAGTTATCAATCCGTTGTAACTGTTATTGACCGGGTTCACAAAGCAGGCGGACAGCAGGCGGTGCTCGCCACAACCCACAGGAACGATGGCACCCCTTGACCGGTCCGCCTTGGGCATTACAGGCATCATTCATGCGCTTGTAGCCCTGGCCGTTACCCTCTATTACCCACTAAACCACCCGCCTGAGCTTACACACCAGACCCTAACGGCTAGCTGGCATCATTCTCCCGTTCAAATTCAGCCAGAACCGGAGCCAAAACTAGAGCCAAAGCCAGTGGCTAGCTACCCCAAAGAACCACCCGAAGCCCCTGCCCCCAAGCACCAAGATGCGCCTGCAGTTTCGGTTACTGAATCCATTCCGCTAGATCCTCAGCCGTTTGATACGGATCGAAAACAGCCCGAAGTGTACAAAACTGTATCGCCTGTATACCCCAAACGCGCATTAATTAACAACTGGGAAGGTCGCGTACGGGTTGTATTGCGTATTGGCATTGGTGGACGCATTGCCTCTGCGAAAATTTTACAGTCATCAGGGTTTCCCGAGCTCGACACTGCTTACTTGAATAGCCTTAACCAACAACAGTACTTGCCGCAAGAATTTCGCGGATCTGCGGTTGAAGGAACGTTAGAACAAGACTATACTTTTTCTTTAGACGAATAATGCATACAAGTACTAGATTATTTATAATTTTTAGCCTCATGACCATGACTGTATGGGCGAACAACACGTTATCACTCGAAAATGAATTTATTCGTGTGGATGTTAATAATCGGGCCTATAATACCGGCCGATTTAGCATTCAAACAACCCAAGGCAACCCGGCCACCCCATTGGATGACGATCAACCCCTCTCGTTGGGTAAACCCTACCCATGGAGTTCCTACACCACATTTTTAATTGATGGAAACCCTGTCGTATTTGGTGGAGTCGCTAGTAAACGTGCTGGAAAAAACAGCATAACTGGAACCGTGACGCGCCAAGCAGTCATTGGGGATACGATTCAAACAACGGTTCACTATAATACAATTACACTGACTCAAACACTTCAAATGGTTCGAAACCCTAGCACTTTAGTCAAAGACTTGGTTTTGATTGATTACACCGCTCACAATACCGATACCCAGGCGCACACCATTGGGGCTCGTATTATGATGGACACCTGGCTAGGTAGCAACGATGCCGCCCCATTTCGTGTTGGTGAGCGCTCTATTCAATCGGAATCTATCATTAAAGACTACCCGGTGGATTACTGGTTAACGTTTGATAGTCTCCAGAAACCGACCGTTATTGCGCAAGGCCTGATTCGAAACCCCCGCTTAAAAATCACACCGCCGAATCGCACCGCCTACGTCAACTGGGGAACACTGGCCGACGCCGTATGGGACTTTAGCTACATTACCGGCCGGTCGTTTATTCGGTCCGGAGAGTCCGAACCCGATACCGCTCTGGCTATGTACTGGGACCCCATTGAGCTGCCCCCCAATGGAACGCGTGTCATTCGTACAGCTTATGGTCTGGGGGGCGTTACGCTATCGCCGGGCGCATTAAGTTTAGGGCTTACAGCTCCTGCCGAGCACTATTTTAATGACGCGGCCCCCATTCCTATTGTGGCGTACGTTCAAAACTCTGGGGGCTTTGATTCATCGGATACAGTATTGTCGCTCGATATTCCAAAAGGGTTTGTGCTAGTTGAGGGTGAAACGCCCCACACAATTGGCTGGCTAGCCGTTAACGAAACCCGGCAAGTGGTCTTTAAACTACAGCCAAAACAACCCGGAAAAGGCCCCCACACTATCGCTCTAAAGGCAACATCAAGCACCCTGCCCAGCAACAGCACCCAGCGTAGCCTTGCAACAATTACACCGCCCAAGCCAACTCATGCTTTAAGTATCGAGCAATTATCAGCAAACTATTACAAAATAATTGTCACAATTACCAATGCGTCCCCGCATGCCTTGCTGGACCTCAATTATCGTTTAACCTTGCCTGATGGATTCAAATTTGCTTGGTTTGAGTCCAACAACAAGCCCATTCTAGCCTTGTCCGATGCGAGTCAAAAACAACTCAGTTGGGTTATACACGGAAACAGCCATCCGGGCGATGCACAACTCGCCCTTATTGAATCATACGCCGGGATTGGCACTCACGAATATTTACATTCGCTGACACTTGCGATAGACTAAAATTTACATGAAATCAAAGTGTCTGTATATTCTAGCGTTAGTCACCGCAACAATTGGGTGCGCTGCCATTCAAGATGTCCCTGTTAGCAGCCGTCACTATGACGCCATTCAGCAGTCCCTATCCGCTGGCTACATGGGGCTAGACACTAACCGTCAATTCAATCCAAAGACCCCCATTAATCGAGAAGAAATAGCGATTATCATTCAAAAAATCGACTCTAAAATCAAGCAAAAATACTTTAATTTATCCCAAAGTGATTTTGAAGAATTACTGCACCTGAGCGATTCTTTCAAAACCTATATTGTTAATGTTGAATCGGATATTACCCAGATTACGGATGCACAAACTGCCCTCACTGCCGATTACACAATGCTACTTAGCGCTCAGGATACCTTGGGAAATAAGCATCTTAAATTACACCGACGAGAAACCCAAACCCGTTGGCTAGCGATCGGGGCTGGTATATTGAGTATTGTGGCCCTTGCAACCCCGTAACATTAAAATTGGTTGTGCCTACTTAGTGATTGGGGCGCCCGGCTCTAATCTAACCAACCGAGTGCATACTTGGATTCAGGAACAACCCGCCACAGTATGCATACACGTATCTGAAACACCCATTCGCGTCGAGCATATTCGCACCTTACACACGACTACACGTGCAGGTACCCACACCCATGCAATTGTTTGGATTCCCAATGCCCATCAATTGCATGCGTCTGTTGCCAATGCTTTGTTAAAATTTTTAGAAGAACCCCCGCCTAATATTAGTACCGTTCTCTCTTCGCCCAGTACAGACGTATTAGAGACTATTCGCTCTCGGTGCCACCATTTTTTTTTAAACCAAGCGGATACCCCCTCCGATAAACCGAGTGCCTTGTCCTGGGATTATAGCCATACCGAGCACGAATTAATTGACTTTGAGACCCTAAACAGCTATTCATTAATTCAACGATTTAATCACTCTGAAATAATGGCAAAAGATAAAATTTACTGTGAATATCAGTTGTTGTTTTGGCTTGAATGGCTCGTTAAACGCGACCGGTTTTCCCCTATTATGAATCTCATTGTCGAAAAAATTAAAAAAATACAGTATAATTGCAACATAAAACTACAATTGGACGAGCTTATGCTCAGCATACATTAATATTAATAAGGAGTTATCATGGAAAAAAAACGAAAATCATCATTAGAACAATTATTAGGCAAATTCAAACGCGAGTCTAAAGAAACAATCTTAGCGTGTAAGACTAAAGAGTTTTATGAAAAGCCATCCAATATTCGAAAGCGAAAAGCCAAAGCCGCCAAACGTCGAACACGTATTGAGCAGCAAAAAGACAAGCTAACATAAATTGAGCACAGTACTCGACGGCCTTTTAGAGCAGTCTGATCGAGTTCACCTATACGAATTTTGCAAACAGACTATTCAAAAAGATCCCCACGCCCTACCGGCAATATTCACCCAGCTGTATCGAACACTTATGGGGAATTTAGACGATGCTGACTTGCACCAAACTATTGCGCAACTATACTACGATTTTGAGCTTTATGCCAATGCCTTAGAGTCCTGTTTGGATATCCTGTCTACCAAAATCAATTATACCCCTAGCTATGGTTTATTAAGTAAATTATATTATCGCATCGGGGACCCTCAGCCCATTATTTCTCACTTTGAATTGGCTATTAATCATGCGCTTTGGTTTCCAATTGTTATTGAATCATTGCCTAAGTTTTATGCCGATCACAACAGATCGAGTGACTTGGTTTGGTTTTATGAACGTTGGCATCAATACTCCGGTAGTCTCAGCCCCTACCATATGGAGGCTGCGCATGCCTATCAAGCAAACAAACAATACCACCAAGCAGCGTCAGCCTACCATGATTACGCAGCGACATCGCCTATTGCGCGCACCCATGCGATACGGGGTCTAAAACAGCTCTTGCGCGTATACAAGCAGTGTGGAAACGCGTACCAATGGCTCATTCATTTGTTAATTGAAACATGCAACCCCGATGGCATTCACCCCATACTTGCGCAAGTTGTAGCATGCGAGTGCCCCACTACGATTCACACATGCTATGCAATGGCGACTCAAGCCTACCCCCATGATTCTCGGTTTTGGGTGCTTTGGCTAACCGCTTATACGCAACCCATTATCCCCTGGAACGAAACTGAGTACATGCGTATCAATCATAAGCTACTCGCCCTTTCATTATCCGAAACGGACACTCAGTCATGGGTTTCAACGACGCATTATAGTTTGAACAATCACACGCTAATGGTTAAAAATCAAGTAATACTTCTGGATATTTTACTTGACCATCACCATGACCAAGCGGCTTACTCCTGCTTGGCCACACTATTAAACACACACGCATTAGGGAACCACCCGACACTTCAGGGTCTGATGTCTCGAATTGGCGATCAAGACACCCCGATGGGTCTATACTTGTATGCTCAATGGTTGATTCAAACCAATCAGTACGCCACCGCTTACACTATACTTAATCGATTGTATGCAACCCCCTACCATGCAAAAGCACTCCTGTTAGCCAGTCAATTAGCGAAACAAAGACGCCACCACCCCGAAATGGTTCAACTATTAGTACACTTGGTTCACCGTTATCCCGATACAGCCGACCATCATCACGCCTTAATAAATGCCCATACGTACTGGTGTAATGAACAACGCAGGTCACTCACGGAGCGATCCCCCAAAACACAGTATCAGCTGGGACTATTGGCGTTTCGTGACGAACGCTTATCTGATGCAATTGCCCATTTTCAAAAAATTCGATTTATTAGTAAACCCAAGCCTCAGCAACTGATTGGCCGATGTTTTTTAGACTACGGGCTGTATTCACTGGCGATGGATACGTTAGAAAGCAGCTATGCGGAGGCCCCAGACGCCACAACTTTGTATTGGCTCACTTGCGCGGCTATTAACGCTGGTGATGATGCCGGTTCAATGCGCTACCACCGTCAATTAATGCAAACCGCTATTGATACACCCGGAATTACAGAGCTGGGACAAGCCGTTCACCAACGGCAACTGCATCAATCCTTGCCCAAGCTGTTGGGCGTTGCCTTGAACTGGCAACAAAGAACCCCTCATTTAATTGCCTTGCCACCGATTGACTTTATTGCCCAAAATCAGCGCGCCTACACCCATTTAAACTTCTCAAATCACCACAATGATACGGGGGTGTCTCAAAGCCTGCATCATAATATCCGCGATGCCAATCAAAGCTTTGAGCTAGCCATACAGCTTAACCCGGAGCATTACGTTGCGCGCCATAATGCGGCTATTACCCAAAGTATGTTGCAAAAAAAAGCACCCCCATTGTCGGGCATCACACGCGCTTGTTCCCACTTAATTCATCACAATTTTTCTGAAGCCTTAACCGACTGGCTCACCTTTACGAAAAAAAAATCAGTATACTATGGCCTCGCGTGTCTCAATGTTGGCGATTGCTACTTTCACTTAAACCAGGTTCAATCCGCTTACCACTATTGGCAACTATCGGCTACAACAGCCGGTCTGGCACACCTTGTATACCAACGCTTTTATCATTTAAACCCAAAACGCATGGGTTTTAAATCTATTTTTTTACCAAACCGTTATTCCGAATTTATAAAAAAAACAAACTAATGACATTTTTTTTAATTTTTTTGCATCTTTAAAAAGCATAAAAACATCAACTTAAGCATTGCTTTGGAGCAATTCATGCTTGTATACTCTTTAGTAACTAAGCAAGTTGTCCCTCCCCTCGGCAATTTTGCTTTCCTCTCTCTGCCTAGCAGAGGGAGGTTCTTTTAAAGATAGACTCCCATAGGGAACCGTTAATACATACACGAATATTACCATATATTCATTCAAAAAATTGATGTTTCCCTGTATATTTGATACGCTTATATAGTGAGTATTTGGGTATCATTATTGACTGGAATTTCAGTTCAAGTGTTTGGATGGTTGGCCATACGCAAGATCCCTAGTATTGGAACCCGTATTCTTCTACCCCTTGGGTTTTCAATAATTGTTCTTGCAATTGTCTCGATTATAATACCCGCCTTACCCATTCACTATCGTCTGGCATTCTTAATTTTTATGACGGGTCTGTTTTCTTATGCGGGAACCACTCAATTTAATACCCATTATAGTGTCTTGCAAAGTGTGTTTTTAGTGTTTTTTGGGCTGAATGCTATTGCCTCTCCACTGATTCGACACCTTTTGCCCACTGGACTTCTTGGCATGATTTTATATATTGGTGTAATAATAAGTGTGCTGGTTTGCGAATTTTATCTATTTATTATTGCCAGCGAATTACTAATGAAAAGGATAGACAATGACACTAAATGATATTTTTAATGAACAAATTGAACTTAATAAAAAAGTAATTCCAACACTTTACGAAGACATTAGTAAAAACCCTGAGCTTCGAAAAGAATGGTTTTTGAAATTTGAACGTGCCCTACGCCAAGAGTCTTCCGAGGCTGTTGACAGCCTCGGCTGGAAGTGGTGGAAAAAAGGCGAAGATGATTGGGATAATGTAAAAGTTGAGCTAATCGACATGCTTCATTTCTGGGTATCTATGTGCACCATTGCAGGCATTGATGCCAACGATGTCATTGAATTGTATACCAAAAAAAACAAGTTGAATCACCATCGTCAAGACAATGGATACCGCGATGGAACCTACAATAAATACGAAGGGGGAATTGAAGATAATCAGCGATTTGTTACAAATGGCAGCTTATCATGACAACGATTTTAGATGGAAAAGCAACAGCTGAAGCCATTATTAATCAGTTAAAATCCGAGAATTCTAGCACGCATGATCGCCCCCCGGGACTTGCTGTAGTTTTAGTGGGTGACAATCCCGCCTCCCATGCCTATGTGCGAACCAAAAAAACCATGTGTGCACGCGTGGGCATTCAATCCCTGGATTATCAACTACCCGCTACCGTATCGCAATCTGAGCTAGAATCTTTAATTCACGACTTAAATGGAAATGATCATGTTGATGGGATTTTAGTTCAGTTACCATTGCCCAAGCATATTGACGAAGCCATGGTGATTAATACCATTAGCCCCACCAAAGATGTGGATGGGTTTCACCCCTATACTGTCGGACAATTGCTCATTGGCACCCCGACATTTCGCCCGTGTACGCCGTACGGTGTCGTGAAGCTTCTGGAGCACTACGGCATTGAAACTACTGGTAAACACGCCGTTATTGTGGGTCGAAGCAACATTGTAGGTAAGCCGATGGCTGCGTTACTGGTACAAGCCAGTGCCAGTGGCAATTGTACAGTAACCATTGCCCATTCCAAGACACAGGATCTACCAAGTATTGTCCGTCAAGCGGATATTGTTGTTGCGGCTATTGGAAAACCGCACTTTATCACGGCCGATATGATTCAACCGGGTGCTGTTGTCATTGACGTCGGGATTAACAAGGTGTCAGACCCTAGTGTTGCCAAGGGGTATCGACTGGTCGGTGATGTTGATACTGAGGCTGTTTTGCCAATTGCGTCAGCAATTACTCCCGTACCTGGCGGCGTGGGTCCCATGACAGTTGCACTATTAATGCATAATACCCTTGAGGCATTTAAGCAGCGCACAACCACCGATCGAGCGGCTATTTTGGAACAGGCCTGTGCACGCTTTAGACCCATTGTCTCCAAGCAATTGGATCGCGTTGACCGCTTACTAAACACGTCCGAAACGAGTGATTACAGCGCCAAAAAAACCATTACAATTGGGGTGTGTTATGGGGACGGGATTGGCCCAGAAATTTGTCAGCAAGCCCAACGGTTTTTGGCACATAGTCTTCGTGACTCTGTAGCCAATGGCCGTATTAAATTTTCAGTTATTGATGGATTAACCATTGAAAATCGAGCGGCTCACAAGCAGGCCATTCCCGATTCTGTATTGGCGCAACTCAAAGCCTGTGATGTTATTCTAAAGGGGCCCACAACAACCCCCCAAACCGGTGATCAATGGCCCAATATTGAAAGTGCCAATGTAGCCATGCGCCGAGAGCTGGATTTGTATGCATGTGTGCGCCCAATTCGAGTCCCTCGCTTGGGCATTGATTGGGTCTTGTACCGGGAAAATACCGAAGGCGCCTATATGTTGGGCTCCCACGGTTTTCATGTAGACCCGACCGTAGGCATTGACTTCAAAGTGACGACACGCCCAGGGTCTGAGCGACTCATTCGAGCGGCTTTTGAACATGCCAAAACTACGGGTCGATCCCGTGTAACAATTGTTACCAAATCCAATATTATTAAAACAACCGATGGGTTATTTTCTGCCATCGCCAAAGAAATTGCCGCTGACTATCCGACTATTCAATGCGATGAGTGGTACATTGATATTATGACAGCCAATTTAATTAACCCGGCCACTCAGTCAAAATTCCAAGTTTTAGCTATGCCTAATTTATATGGGGATATTTTGAGTGACGAGGCCGCGCAGATTCAAGGGGGCGTGGGGACAGCGGGCAGTGCCAATATTGGGGATCGATGGGCCATGTTTGAAGCCGTACACGGCAGTGCCCCACGCATGATTGAAGAAAATCGTGCGGAGTATGCGGATCCGTCATCAATGATTAAAGCGGCACAGTTGTTACTGTCTCATATCGGCTACTCAAAAGAAGCCGATCAGTTGGAGCAAGCCATGACCGTATGTTCATTGGAAAAGAGGCTAACTTTATCGGGCCATTCCGATGGCTGTACCGGTGCCCAGTGGGCGGATTATATTATGGAAACCTACGATGACCCTCAATTATCTTCTCGATACACGACCGGTCTAAGCACACTAGCAGCATCGCATTCGTGAAGCAATTTATTAGCGACAGTTTAGATATTATCAAATTACGTATTAGTCTGATGCAGATTATTACAGTGGTTTGGGGGTATTGGCTAGCGCATCCATCACCCAAATGGACAATGACCGTCACTTGGCTAAGCATTGGAACCTTTATGGTATCGGCTGGTGTTGGCATGCTCAACCATTATTTAGAACGTCAAACGGATCAGCACATGCTTCGCACAAAGAACCGGCCCTTGCCCAGTGGTCGATTTAGTCATGGTTGGGTATTTGGATTGGGCTTGCTGATTACTATGATTGGGGTGGGTCTTTTATTTCGCAATGTCAACGGGGTTGCTGGATTTATATCTACAATTACAGCTGGTTTGTATTTACTGGTGTATACCCCATTAAAGCGCGTCACGTGGTTAAATACCTTAGTGGGCGCAATTCCAGGTGCCCTACCACCACTCGGGGGTTGGGCCACTGGCGCTTTAGCCGCCAATACATACCCATTGGGATTGGAGGCTTGGTTATTATTGGCTATATTAATGGCCTGGCAACACCCGCATTTTTATGCTATTGGGTATTTGTATAAAGATGATTATAAACGCGCCGGACTTCATATTTTACCCAATATTGATACCTCTGGCAGCCGGATGCGCCGCCATATGTTTATGAGCATTGGGGTGTTAAGCATTGCTACAGTGTGGCTGTACCGCCTGGATGTGTTATCGGTTATTGGGCTCAGCGTGGGGCTGCTGCTCAGCGTGTATTATCTGAAACAATCGCTTGATATGGTTCGCATACTAAACAACACCAAGGCAAAAGCCTTGCTCAAGGGCTCTATTTTTTACCTGGTGCTGTTTATGTTGGGGTCGGTGTTATAGCAACAACCCGCTGGCAGCAAAGGCAAAAAAACCGCCAATTGCGTATATCCCAATTGCCGTGATTAAAACCGCCCGGCTGATGCGTCGAAGCATCTGACAGGCTCGAGCTTGCTGAGGGTCAACCGGACAGGCGGCATAGCGGGTGCGCCAATGCGCATACCCCGCCAAACTTAAGCACACCCCAGCCACGATAAACACCCAGCCTTTATACTGTGATACCATTACCAATCCAGGAACCGTCGTGATGAGCCCCGCCAATACAGCCCCCATGCCCAGCGTCACCAACACGGCCGGCAACGCACAGCATAGCAACGTGCCCACCGAGCCCAACAACGCCACTGCGGCCCAAATTACCGACCAACGCGATGACTTATTCGCCATGGCGGATCCCCTGAACCGCATACCCAGCATCCGTCACCCACTGCGTCAACCGGTCATCATCCACCGTCTCGCCCGGAACCAGCTCCAGATGAATCACCTTATTTTCCAAGTTAATGGAAACATCCGCCACCGCCGGCTGCTTGCCTAAAAATTTTTCCAA
>DJIL01000051.1 GCA_002433595.1 bacterium UBP8_UBA6595
ATTGGCTTTGGTGCAATTGGCCCTGGAATCGGCGATGGCCTTGTGGCCTATAATGCGAACCGGGCGGTGGCAAAGAATCCAAAAAACATGGCGCTTCTAACGCGGACGATGTTAATTGGGCAGGCCGTTACAGAAACAACAGACATTTACGCAATGGTAATATCGTTAATGTTGATTTTTGTTGTGTAGCGTTGGTATGATAAGTACATAGTAGATAATTTAAGGAGGACTAAACAATGGACGAAGGACAGATTATTATTAAAGCAGTGGCGTTATTAGCAGCCGGTCTTGCCATGGGTTTGGGCGCAATTGGCCCAGGTATTGGAGAAGGGTTCGCGGCGGGAAAAGCCTGTGAGTCATTGGGTCGACGCCCAGACGAGGCAAACTTGATTACGCGTACAATGTTGATTGGTCAGGCGGTATCTGAAACAACAGGGATTTATGCCCTTGTTATCGCATTGATTTTAATTTTCGTCGTATAATTTATAGAGGCTTCGTATGATTTCAATCAATCCGTATGAAATCGTGATGCAAATAGTGAACTTTTCAGTTCTCTTTTTTCTGCTAAAGCGTTTTTTGTTTAAACCTCTTGTTGAATTCCTAGACAGCCGCGAGGCTCAGATTCAAGGGTCTTTAGATGATGCTAAGCAAAGCAAGGCGTCTGCTGAACAATTGCTTCAGGATCAAGAAGCGGCACTAAAAGAGTCGCGGTTAGAGATGCGTGAAATGCGCAAGCAAGCCGAGCGATCAATTCAAGAAGAACGCGAAGCGGTGTTTTCAAAAACGCGCCAAGATATTGAATCCCGTTTAAGAGATTCTCAAAAAGAAGTTAATCAGCAAATTGCTAAGGCTAAAAAGCAGATCTTAGATTTTTCGGGAAAGCTGTCCGTTACAATCGCTGAAAAAGTTACCCAAGAAACATTGTCGGATGAGCAACACGGAGCGGTGGTGAATCGCTATTTAGCCAAGGCGAATCAGGAATGAGTCACTCCCAAGCCGTTGTGTCGCGATACCTAATGGCATTAATTGCGGGTGTTCCTGAAAACGAGTCTATTGAGCTATTAAATTCGATTCGGACGGTTTTGATTAAATGGCAAGACATTCCAGCCATTTTGGACTTTTTTTGTTCGCCGGCCATACATAGAATAGATAAGATTGACCGGTTAGAGCAGGTGGTTCCAAAGTCAATAGACCCTCGAGTCAAGCAGTGGTTTAAACTGATGATTCAAAATAATCGGCTCCAATCGATTGGAGCCGTTTTAGATGACGTGCAAGATAGGGTGGATCACTTGTCGTCAACGCAAACGGCGATTATTACGACGGCAGCCCCAATTGGCGGTGCTGAAAAAGACAAGCTGATTGCGTTGGCAAAGAAACAAGCAAAAACAGAGTCGATACGACCGGTGTTTAATTGTGATCAGCAGCTATTAGGCGGATTTAAAATCACAATTAAAAACTGGGTCTTGGATGGTTCCGTGGCCAGTAATTTAGAACGATTGAAGCGTGAGTTTGTATAAAATAAGGATGGAGCTATGGGCATAAAGACAGAGGAAATCACAGCAATACTGGAAGAACAAATTAAAGCATTTGACGTTAATGTTGAATCGAAAGAGATTGGGCGTGTGTTGCAAATTGGCGATGGAATTGCCCGGGTACACGGCCTGGATAATGTCATGGCGGGTGAATTGGTGCGATTCCCAAGCGATGTTATGGGAATGGTGTTCAACCTAGAGCAAGACAGTGTGGGGTGTGTAATTTTTGGAACAGGAAACGCTGTTCGTGAGGGCGACCAGGTTGAGCGAACCGGAAAGGTGATGTCTGTCCCCGTGGGGGATGCGTTGCTGGGTCGAGTTGTAGATCCATTGGGCAATGCCATTGACGGCAGAGGCGATATTCAGACTACGGATCGCTACAATGTAGAGCGTGTGGCAGCGGGTGTTTGCGACCGACAACCGGTTGCTGAGCCTATGCAGACGGGTATTAAATGCATTGACACGATGATTCCTGTTGGGCGTGGCCAGCGCGAGCTGATCATTGGTGATCGAAAAACAGGGAAAACAACAATTGCTTTGGATACAATTATTAACCAGAAGCATACGGATGTTGTTTGTATTTATGTGGCAATTGGTCAAAAGCAATCAACCGTATCAAAAGTCGTTCAAACATTGAAGGATCATGGCGCTATGGATTACACTATTGTGGTTTCAGCGAGTGCTTCAGAGTCTGCAACTTTGCAATATATTGCGCCGTATTCAGGGTGTGCCATGGGAGAATACTTCATGGATAATGGCCAGCCGGTTCTTATTGTCTATGACGACTTGTCAAAGCATGCAACGGCCTACCGGCAATTATCGTTGTTGTTGCGACGCCCGCCAGGTCGAGAGGCTTATCCTGGCGATGTGTTTTACTTGCATTCTCGATTGCTTGAGCGTGCGTTAAAGTATTCTGACGAAAAAGGAGCCGGGTCCATGACGGCGTTGCCAATTATTGAGACTCAGGCCGGTGATGTATCTGCCTATATTCCCACCAATGTAATTTCAATTACAGATGGACAGATTTATTTGGAAAACAATTTGTTTAACGCGGGTATTAAACCAGCGGTAAACCCTGGTATTTCAGTGTCTCGAGTGGGAGGGAGTGCTCAAATCAAAGCGGTAAAATCAGTATCTGGAAGTTTGCGGTTGGATTTATCACAATATTGGGAAATTGCGGCATTTGCTCAATTTGGTTCAGATCTAGATAAAGCAACTAAACAGCAATTAGAGCGGGGGAAACGCTTGATTGAAGTGTTAAAGCAAGATCAGTTTTCACCCTTGCGGCCAGCCCTTCAAGTTGCCAGTATTTATGTGGCAACACAAGGCTTTATGGACGCAGTCGCCACCGCAGTGGTTCGGGAATTTGAAAAAGAGCTGCATGCACGCTTAACGGCAAATCATTCGGATGCTTTGGATGCCATTGAGTCCACAAAAGTAGTATCAGATGAAACCAAAGCGGCATTTGAATCTGTCGCCAACGATGTTCGGTCTTTATTTGCTGACTAGATGAGTACTGAGCGCGATTTACGAGATCGGATAGCATCCGTTAAAAAAACACAAAAAATGACAGGTGCTATGAAAATGGTTGCTGCTGCCAAGTTCAAGCAGTTAGGCAATAAAATTCAGGCGTTTTCAGCGTATGCAGACGCAATCAATCAGTCCATTCAAACAGTCTGTTCAGATTTGGCTCACCACAATGATGTAGCGGTGTTTAAACCCAATCACTCGCCATTGCGAAAAGTTATTGTGCTGGGTGGCGATCGGGGGCTGTGTGGTAGTTTCAATGCATCTGTCTTTAAACAAGCTTTGACTACCATTGAAACGGACAAAGACATGGTTTTTTCAGTGGGTCAAAAATCACGGGGGTTATTTAAATCCCAGCGTATTGACGCACACGATTTAAAATGGACGGCGGATTCAGACGGGTTTCAACTCATTCAAGAGCAAGTGGCTAGTTTCTTGACAGGCTATCAGCAGGGTGAGTTTGGGGAGCTTATAGTGGTTCGGCAAGCGTTTTATTCTGCAATTCGCATAGAGGTTCAGGTAGAAACGCTACTCCCAATTTCAATTAATAGTGCGGCGGCTAATGCATCAATGAGTGGGCGATACGATTACGTCCCATCACAAGGTGCTGTTTTGGATCAACTAGCCAGGCAATATTTAACAACAAAATTGTTTCAGTGGGTGGCTGAAAACCGAGCCGGTGAGGAGTCTTCCCGTATGAACGCCATGGAGTCTGCAACAACCAATGCTGGCGATATGATTAAAGATCTGGAGTTGTCGTACAATCGAGCCCGTCAATCGGCAATTACGACAGAGTTGACAGAGATTGTAGCGGGTGCTGAAGCCCTAATAGACGCGTAATTAATTAAGGAGTGAAGGAAAATGAGTAAAACAACAAACGGTCACATCGTACAAGTTATTGGTCCCGTTGTGGATTTTGAATTTGCGCGCGGGAGCTTACCCAATCAAGGGGATGCTATTGAGTTGAAAAGAGTAGATGGTACGACAATTGTATTTGAGACCATGCAGCATTTAGGTAATGATGTTGTTCGAGCGGTCTCAATGTCAAGTACCGATGGCTTAGTGCGTGGAATGACGGCTACACAAACGGGTTCACCCATTCGGGTTCCGGTTGGTCCTGAAACACTGGGTCGAATTATGAACGTTGTAGGTGAGGCTATTGATTATGGGGCGCCAATTAATGCTAAGGAAACACGGCCTATTTTTAATACGCCCCCAGCCTTAGTGGATCAAAGCACGTCTACAGAAATGTTTGAAACAGGAATAAAAGTTATTGACTTACTGGCGCCTTATCCAAAGGGGGGTAAAATTGGCTTGTTTGGCGGCGCGGGTGTTGGAAAAACCGTTTTAATTATGGAGCTGATTCGAAATATTGCAACTGAGCACGGGGGATACTCTGTATTTACTGGCGTTGGTGAGCGAACCCGTGAGGGAAATGACTTGTGGCTTGAAATGAAAGAGTCGGGTGTTTTGGATAAAACAGCATTGGTGTATGGCCAAATGAATGAACCCCCAGGGGCTCGATTCCGCGTGGGGCTTACGGGCCTTACTCAAGCTGAGTACTTCCGAGATGAAGAAGGCAAAGACGTACTTCTGTTTGTAGACAATATTTTCCGATTTGTTCAGGCCGGTGCGGAGGTGTCAGCGCTTTTGGGGCGGATGCCATCCGCTGTGGGGTACCAGCCTACATTGGGAACAGATGTTGGGGAATTGCAAGATCGAATTACCTCGACTAAAACAGGGTCTATTACATCTGTTCAGGCTATCTATGTTCCTGCAGACGACCTAACAGACCCCGCACCAGCAACAACGTTCTCGCATCTGGATGCGACAACGGTATTGTCTCGATCCATTGCCTCTGCGGGAATTTACCCAGCGGTTGATCCGTTGGAATCCACATCAACTATTTTAGATCCCCATATTATAGGGAATGAGCACTTTATGGTTGCAGAAGAAGTGAAAAAGATTTTGCAAAAATACAAAGAACTTCAAGATATTATTAAAATTTTGGGGATTGACGAATTATCCGAAGAAGATAAAATCACAGTTTCACGGGCTCGAAAAATTCAAAAAATGTTTTCACAACCCTTCTTTGTTGGGGAGCAATTTACCGGCCTAAAAGGAAAATTTGTCCGAAAAGAAGATACCGTGGCTTCATTCAAAGGCATTGTTGAGGGTAAATACGATGACTTGCCTGAGCAAGCATTTGCTTGGGCCGGTGGTATTGACGATGTGATCGAAAAAGCCAAAAGTATGGACGTATAATGGCGGATGTATTTGCTTTGACGGTTGTGACCCCTGAGGGGGAAGCTTTAGTCGCAAACCCTCGGTTTATTAAACTTCCAACAGCAACGGGTGAGATTGGTGTTTTAGCCAATCACTCCCCGGTCCTGGTGGCCTTAGTATCTGGCGAATGCGTCGTAGACGATGCGGATGTTTCTACTTATTTTATTCCGGGTGGATTTGCTGAGATTACCCCAGAGGCGGTTATAATCACAACGAATTACATTGAATCTAGTCAACAAACAGATGAGAGTCGGGCTAAAAGCGCCCTGGATAGAGCGGTTAGTCGACTGGCGTCTACCAATGGCACAATTAACACAGAACGGGCAGAAAATGCGAAAAAACGAGCCTTAGCACGGCTTGAAATTGCAGAACACAGCTAATTAGCGGGCGTTGTCTGAGTCTCTGAATTCAATGGATCGGATAAAGTATGGTTTTTCTTGGCAGACTTTATGCTGAATGGTTGAGGTGATTTCAAGGATAAAGCCCATCGTCAAAAACAAGGTGCTAATCACAAGGCCAATGAGCCCTCCTAAAAATAAC
>DJIL01000017.1 GCA_002433595.1 bacterium UBP8_UBA6595
AAACGATTGAAAAAAATGAGAAACCCTTTACCAGACCGCCAAGTACTGTTGGAAAAAAGGCCTTTATTCAACCCGGTGTTATTGATGAATCTAAATCTAAGGAAATCTGGGTTTTTTTGAATAAGCATGGCTTTTTAAGTGATCGGGGTAAAATAACTCAACGCACTATAGAGTCCCCAAATATGACGCAATACTTGAGTGAAGAATACTTGAGTGAAGAAAAAGACGATGAGGTCAAGAGGCATGTTTTACGGATTCTTCAAAATGCCGCTAGTCAAACATTGTTGGATATTTTTAAGCGCATATATGAAAGATCCAGTAAAGAAGTTGCGATAAGGCGTATTATAACTGAAGTTGTAGATCGAATGCCAAGGCCGTCTCGCCTATAATTCAACGCATATTGAAAACAACGCTTGATATTCCCTCCGGTTATACAATTGAACACAAACGAACCAATCGTTTGTTGTTCATTATTTGCTTAGCTTCACTGTCTTTTTTGTTTTTTTTCTTATTTATTCAGCACTGGCCATTGGTTACGTTTGAATTATTATTTTTCTTCCTATCTACCTGTATGTATTGGATAAATAAAAATTTTTTTATCTACACTATGCGATTCATTGTATGCATTTGGGTCTCAATTGGGATTTTTTATTTTGGATTAATTATGGGAAGCACAAGCCTCACCAATCTTTTATACTTTTCAATAATTTGGTTTCCCTTGGTTATATTAAAAAAAAACGAACTAACTCAGCGAATTGTCTGTATCGTAATCTCTATTTTATTCTACCTGACACTGCATTACGTTCATATTGATTTATTTGCGCATTATACACTCACCGGCTTAGTGCTTAATTTATACAATCTTCTCATTATTTTATGCTCCTTTCTGGTGAACTTATCATTTGCCTATGTATTAACGGATACTGTCGGTCAAACCAAGCAAAAACTACAAAAAACAGAAGACGATTTATCGAGCAGCCAAGCGGTTCAAATCAAACTGCACGATCAAGCCACATTTGGCCACGTTATCCAGGGCATTAGCCATGAACTGAGAAACCCAATGGCATCACTAAAATTATGGGCTGATTTATTAAAACAAAGCCCTGAAAACTCAAAATTAGCTGAAAAAACCGCGTTTATTTTTTTAAAAAACATTGATCATTTATCAAAACGAACGGATAGCATGCTGAAATACACCAACGTTACCAATGCCAAAAACAGCCCCATCGCCATGCATACCCTCTGTACTGATATCGGAATGCTCTTTTTACACCAGGCTAAAGCAAAGTCCATCGAACTAAGCATACAAGCAGACACGTCACTGTTTGTGTACGGAAATGAACACGAGATTCACTCTGCCCTTCGAAATATTACACTTAATGCCTTGCAATTTACCCCAGACAATGGTCGTATCGTTATTCATATGTCTACCGAATCCTATACGCCGACCGACACGAAACCCCCAGCATCCGCATCACCCATCGACGGCGTTAAACTTGCCGTCACCGATACCGGCAGTGGTATAGAGCCCGGTCAACTCGGGGTGATTTTTGAACCATTTGTAACCAGCAAATCCGGACGTTCTAACGCCGGTCTTGGGTTAGCTGAAGTTAAAAAAATCATTGCCAAACATAACGGAGCGATTCATATTGAATCCAAAATTAACACTGGAACAACAGTATCCCTATATCTACCTCGCCACACTACTAGTAGTCAAACCCAAAAAGATCTTGTATAATAATTTACGGTTTGTGGGCTTGTAGCTCAGATGGTTAGAGTGCGCGCCTGATAAGCGTGAGGTCCCTGGTTCAATTCCAGGCAGGCCCACCAAACACCCGTGGGGGTGTAGCTCAGTTGGGAGAGCATCTGCCTTGCACGCAGAAGGTCGCAGGTTCGATCCCTGTCACCTCCACCACGAAACAATGCAATCTATGCTAAAATAAAAACTATGGGTATCGCAACCTTTCAAGATATTATTCACCAACTTCAGAGCTTTTGGAAAAATCAAGGCTGTCTAGTATTGCAACCGTATGATACCGAAAAAGGAGCTGGAACTATGAGCCCCTATACGTTTTTACGCGTATTGGATACCAAGCCTTGGAAGGCAGCCTATGTTGAGCCTTGCCGACGACCCAGTGATGGTCGCTATGGTAAAAACCCCAATCGATTGCAGCACTATTATCAATTTCAAGTCATTTTAAAACCATCACCTTCAGATGTTCAGGACCTGTATATTAAAAGCCTAGCGGCTATTGGCATCACCCCAAACAATCACGATATTCGCTTTGTTGAAGACAACTGGGAGTCCCCCACATTGGGCGCCTGGGGGGTGGGATGGGAAGTCTGGCTGGATGGCATGGAAATTACCCAATTTACCTATTTTCAACAATGTGGTGGCATTGCCTGCAATCCAATCAGTGTTGAATTAACCTATGGCTTAGAACGCTTAGCCATGTTTATTCAACAAAAAAAGACCGTCTTTGATCTCATTTGGCAGGAAAGCGATAGGCAAACAACTACCTATGGCGACATTTTCTTAGCCAGTGAAAAATCCCAATCGTACTACAATTTGGATCATACCAGTACCGATCGCTTGTGGACGTTTTTTGAATTATACGAAGCCGAGTGCCAGTCCATCTTAGCCGCTGGCTTTGTTGAACCCGCCTATGATTACTGCCTAAAGTGTTCCCATTGCTTTAATCTATTGGATGCCCGGGGGGCTGTTTCAGTAACCGCTCGCATGGCGATTATCTTACGCATTCGAACACTCGCCAACGCCTGCGCCAAGCAGTATATTAAGCAATTATGACATCCACATTACTCATTGAATTGGGATGTGAAGAAATCCCCGCACGATTTTGCCAACCCTTGCTGGATCAATTCGCTACTGCTGTACACACTGCCTTGCAACAGGCTAATCTATTAGACACGCTTAACCCAGTCAACCCCTACGCAACCAGTCGGCGACTCGCCGTTGTTGTGGATGGTCTTATGACTCAACAACCCACTCAAAAAATTTATCAACGCGGGCCCGCTGTTAGTGCGCCAGAGTCTGCCGTTTTGGGGTTTTCAAAAAAACTGGGCTACACACCCGATGACTTAATCCAAGCGGATCACAACGGAACCGCCTACTGGTTTCTAGACCAAACACAGCCAGGAAAACTCGCCATCGACTGTTTGCCAAGTCTGCTTACTGACTGTGTGCATGCGCTTAAACTACCCATTGAAATGCATTGGGGCGAGCACAATGGTCCGTTTATTCGGCCGGTACATTGGGTATGCGCCTTGTTAAATGATACGGTAATTCCCCTGACGCTATTTGGCATACCCAGCGATCGGGTCACTCACGGTCATCGTTTCTTGAGTGCTGGGGACACGCCTATGGGGGTCGCCATTTCTCTTAGCCATGCCACTGACTATAGCCAAGCACTCATGGATCACCGGGTGATGGTTTGCCCGGAGCACCGTCGGGCGTGTATTCAAGAGTCTATGAATCACTATTTGGTCAATCAATTGGTGTATTTGTCGGAATGGCCAACCGTGCTAACGGGGCGGATTCATACGAAAAATTTACCCCTAGATGTGGTAAAAACATGTATTGAAACGCATCAAAAAGCCGTGCTACTGGATGCCGATCAGTTTGCGTTTGTGGCCGATTCAGTGACTGAGGCCAATACCGATACCATCATTCAAGGCAATGAACGGGTAGTCGCGGCCCGATTATCCGATGCCGCTTTTTTCTACGAATCGGATCTCAAAACGGACTTGATTGATTATCAAAAAAAATTGGCCACAATTGCGTTTCAAGACCAGTTTGGTAGTATGGCGGATAAGACGCAGCGCATTCGGTCTCTGGCGCTTTCTCTCGCTCACCTGACTCTTGGCGATATTAATATTGAGACGATTGAACGCATTGCCAATCATTGTAAATGCGATTTAGCCACCGGCATGGTGGGCGAATTCCCCAGCCTCCAAGGCACCATGGGCCAACACTATTACACCCAACAAAACCCAGACGATGCCGCAACCGGAACCGGTATTTTTGAGCACTATTTACCTCGATTTGCCACCGACACCCTACCCACTCTGCCCGAAGCCGTGATTGTGGGCATCGCCGATCGCCTAGATACTCTCCTTTGTTGTTTTTACAATGGGCTAATTCCTACTGGATCCAAAGACCCATGGGCCCTTCGACGCATCATGAATAGCCTATGCCAACTATGCATCGCCAACCCCGCATTAAAGCTACCCATTAACACCCTGCTGAAACTTGCCCTCGAAACTCTACACAACCAAGTCCGCACACTCAAAAACACAGACACCGCCTATACCGATGCGGTTCAGTTTTTCGAGCAGCGTATTTATCAATACCTCAAAACTACTGAGGTGGGCCCGATGGCCTTTGGCTGTGAGATCACCAAAAAAACAACCATTCGGGGCTTGTATAATCGTGCGCAAGCACTCACCACCGAAAAAGAAAAAAATCCAGAGCGCTTCGCGCGCATTCACGCCAGTGCGCACCGCATTGCCAAACTATTGGCCAATCAAGAACAGCCCAGTAGTATCATCAACGAAACGTTATTGACGCAACACGAAAAGAATTTATATACCATTCTCAATCATAAGAATGTGTCGTCCATTACGGATTACTCTGAGTTTTTAGAAAGCATCCGTTTCGAATATTGGGACCAGATCGCCATCCAGTTGGACGATTTCTTTGAGCACGTCATGGTCATGGACCCCGACCCTGCATTGCGCACCAATCGCATCGAATTACTACACAGTGTTCGGAGCCGCTTTGCCGATTTAGGTATTGATTGGACAAAGATCCAACCATGAGTATTCCAGACAAGTCCGAAATTCCAGCCGTATTCAATGAAATTTCGGCCAAATACGACCGCATCAACCGACTATTATCCGGGTACCAAGATGTGCTATGGCGATGGAAACTGGCGCGTACGATTCGGAACCGAACGCCAGACCTGATTTTAGATCTGGCAACAGGCACGGCTGATGTGTTAATTAGCCTAGCCACTCATGGCATTCAATTCAAACACGGCATTGGCCTAGACCCGGCTGTGGATATGCTAGCCATTGGCAATCAAAAGCTCAAAACCCGGCATTTATCCACTCGCATTGAACTCAAAACCGGCGTTGCAACGGCGATTCCCCTAACCGCCAACTCTGTGGATGTTATCACCCTATCCTTTGGGATTCGAAATGTCCCCGATTATGAAGCCGCATTAGTCGAAATGAAACGGGTATTAAAACCGGGCGGGGAAGCCTTAATTTTAGAATTCTCATTGCCCTCGCAGCCCATTCGAACCCCCTATCTATGGTATTTGCGAACACTTTTACCCCGTTTGGGTCGCTGGTTATCGGGGCATGCGACCGCCTATACCTATTTAAACAAAACCATTGAATCATTTCCCTACGGCTCTGCATTTGAAGAAAAACTATTAACCGCCGGATTTTCATCTGTTCGCAGTTACCGGATGTCGGCGGGTGTTGTTACCTTGTACCATGCCCAACTCGACTAACCAACACCCCACAACCCATTGGGTCATGGGTATTGTTCAAAGCCTCGTTAATGCTGGCATTCAGCATATATGTATTGGCTCTGGGTCTCGGTCCGCACCCCTCACCCGCTGCATTGCCCACCACACACACATTAAATCGGTGTGTTTTTATGATGAACGAGCGTTGGGATTTGTAGCGTTAGGTATTGCTAAAGCAACACAAACCCCGGTGGGTATTGTCACCACATCCGGCAGTGCTGGAGCCAATGTCTTACCCGCCGTAGTTGAAGCCCACCAATCGGGCCATTGCTTGGTCGTCATTACCGCGGACCGCCCACCGGAACTGCACGGCATTGGGGCCAACCAAACGATGCCGCAATCCGGATTATTCGCACACTTTGCCCAACCCACTCTTAGCATTGCATGCCCCAGCCCCCAAGTATCCATCACGCACGTACAAACGCGCATTCAAACGCATATTGCGACTGGCTGTACTCAGACAACACCCGTGCATATTAATATTGCGTTTCGGGACCTGGCCGTCAACCCTTCTGAAGCCCAAACCCGTGCCCCCCAGCCGGTGTGTTTGGGCAAAGGCACACATCCCGACTGGTCCCAGGTTCCACCACCGGGTTTGATTATTGTTGGGCAGTTGCGCAGTATAGCGGATGCCCAAGCTGTACAGCATTACCTTAGCACCCAAACAGCACCGGTGATTGCCGATATTACCAGCATGCTGCGCACGCATTACCCTAGAAGCAAACAACCAATCCCCACTCAAAAGCCGATCTTGCTTGTAGGCGGCCGTGTTACCACGCAATCTAGTTTGAATCAATTGGCCCATGTGCAAAAAAACCCCCACTGCCATGTTCGATACCGCAATCACCCATTCAATCCTTACCATGCCAAACAAACCATTTTAGAGGTTGATTGCTTTGCCCATTGAACGGCTAATCGCTGATATCATTCAACTGGCTAGCCAGAAAAAATCTATATTATTTTGTGGCAACAGCCTAGCCATTCGCTATATGGACACCCATTGCCCCACACTATCCCCCGAAAGTCCTCTAGTGCCCACGTTTGCCAACCGCGGGGTGAGTGGCATTGATGGGCAGATATCTACCATGATTGGCTTGGCCTATGGCAGTCAAAAACCCGTCGTTGGATTAATTGGCGATTTAACATTTTATTACGATTGCAATGCCTTGGGTCTTTTAGCCGACTGCCCCTACCCAGTGACTGTGGTTATCCTAAACAACAACGGCGGACGCATTTTTGATGCACTGCCCCATATTCAAGGAGTCCCTGAAAAAGACACCTTTTTTACTATGCCCCAAACCAGTACAATTTCACACATTTGTGCAGGCTTTGGCTGCGCGTATAGCACTGGGCTTCAGGCGTCTAGTCATCACCAAGTAATCGAAATCGTATCAACACCATAATGGCTATAATTAACTAATTTTATTAAAGCAATGGCTCCGGCATAGCCGATGAGTGATGGGCAATAATTTTCCATTCCCCATTAATCCGTGCATACGCGTAGGTAAATCGAGCAACAACGGTGGTTCCTCCACTTAAAGCAAATGAATAAGTACCCGCATGGTGCCAGCCGTCTTGGTACTCATGCCAATAACTTTCCAATACAGTCACCACGGGCACCTTAGCTAAAAAATTAACAAAGTAGGCACGAATTAGTGCCGGCGTATTGCATACCGTATTGGATACCGTTGGCAATAGCACCGCTGTAGGCGCGTAGCAAGCAAGTACACCGTCTGGATCTTGGGTTTTAAGGGCATCGGCCCATTGATTAAATAGGGTTGTTGGTTGTTTCATGGAATCAAGCATACCGCATGGCCCTGCTATACTCAAGTTTATGTATATTAAACCCACACCCACAAACCAATTGGCTATCTTATTATTTAATACTATACAAGATTTATAGCTATATAAACGATATATATACAAAAGAGTACAAAATTAGGAGCGTAAAATTATATGACTAGTATTCATAGCAGTGATCTAAACACCTCTATATGGGGACCCCTTTTAAATTTTTTATCTCAGCCCATCGATGGTGACAGCACCGTTAGTATCGACACTGACACCATCGATGCGACCGAACGTATTGCTTTGTTATTGGATCCTGAAGCATGCAAAAAACCAATCCCCCTCCACCAGTTTTTTAGTGATTTAAATCAACTAGACGCGACAAAACTATTAGAAAAAGAAGTGTTACTCACACTAATCAAAACGATTGTAAATAAAATGATGTCTGGGCTTGTGTCCAAATCAATGCTCACGTCTTTAATGGGTCTAATTGGGCACCTGATTCATTTAGATAGCGAGGCTTTAACTGATTTAATACCCGATATTAAAGATGCCATGAAAAAAGCCATTAAAATTATTGTCAAACGATTGTCTAGAAATCCAAAAATGGCCAGCCAGTCTTACCAACTGTTAGCGTTAATTGGCAACGTGTTGAGCCAACTAGGACTTCCCAAACAAACCCCCGAACAGCTGATTCAAGGCGTGGCAATTGAATTAAATATTGATGCGGATGCACTCAAAAACTTGTTTAGCCATTCGGTCCCCGACGGTAACTATACACAACCGCAAGACCCCTTAGCGACTTTTAATATTAGTATCGATGCGTTATGGACTGGCACCGATAAGCTCATTGATTTGCCCGTGCCCAATGGTCAAGCAATCGCCCATATTGGTATGCAAAAACTTGAAAATGAATTGGGCGCTATGCTGGACATGATACAATAAATGAATCATGACACAATCGCGCCACTTAGATATTCATTTAGCCCATACTCAAGGCTTCTGCGCCGGGGTATCGGTTGCGCTAGATATTGTTGATCTAGCGCTCAAGCATTACGGCCTCCCACTCTATGTACGCCATGCCATTGTACACAATCATTATTTAGTCAATCACTACACCCAGCTGGGCGTTCAGTTTGTTGAGCATTTAGATGAAATTCCGATCGGATCTCGGGTTATTTTAAGCGCCCATGGCTCAGCCCCCGAGGTGTATGCCCACGCCAAAGCTCGTCAGTTAGACGTATTGGATGCCACCTGCCCCTTGGTCCGAAAAGTGCATATGGAAGCTAAAAAAATGGCTCGCCGAACGATGCAAATTATTTTAATTGGTCACCGAGGCCATCAAGAGTTTGTCGGAACCAAAGGCTATATTCCCGAATCCCTATGCCACGTGGTTGAAACCGATGCTGATATCGATGCCCTAAACTTAGACCCCAACCAGCCAATTGGGGTACTGACTCAAACAACCCTGAGTGTATCAGACACGCGTCGGTTAATCGATAAAATTAAGCGCCGGTACCCAACCCTAACCCTACCCCCCGAAAAAGACATTTGTTATGCCACGCAAAACCGTCAAGATGCCATTTTAGATTTGGTAAAACAATGCGATGTAATCTTGGTTTGCGGATCCAAAAACAGCTCCAATACCACACGCTTGTATGAACTGGCCAACGAACACGGCTGTCCGGCTTATATGCTTGAATCAGCACACGAATTTACCGATGCCATGATTGCCAACGCCAACCGAGTGGGTATTAGCTCCGGAGCATCGGTCCCCCAAATTCTAGTCACCCAGCTCGTCGAGCGCATTCAGGCATCCGTGTCCTCCACAACCTGTCACCAAGACCCTTCAACTGAAGCCGATGTCTGGTTTCCGTTGCCCAAACCCCTGCGGGACCTGGCCGATTTGTCAAATCCCCATGCCGATTAAGCACGATGCACTCATTATTGTTGCCGCCGGGCACGGCCGTCGCTTTGGATCGGACAAACAACAAGCCTTAATTCATAAACTACCCGTCTTGGTACATACCTGCAAAGCCCTCACGCTGGGGTTCAAAACAACTGTCGTAGTGACGCATTCCGTTAATCATACAGCCAGCCAATTACTCCAGCATGGGATTGCGGCTACGTGTGTCGCCGGTGGGGAAACCCGTGCGCACTCTGTGTGGAACGGATTGTGTGCATTAAACGAGTCCGAGTATGCCCGAGTCTGGATCCACGATGGCGCGCGCCCCGTCGTATCCAATGCGTTATGCACACGACTTGATCACGGATTGGGTACCGCCGATGGCTGCATTCCCACCCTGCCCATCACCGATACCATCAAACGTATCACGACCGAAACTGGGGTTAAAACGGTGGACCGATCCGTCTTAGTTCGCGTACAAACGCCACAAATCTTCCGGCTATCCCGCCTCAAATACGCGTTTACCCAAACCCAAAGCTGGGAAGCATTTACCGATGATGCCAGCGTTATTGAAGCCATAGGCGGATCGATTACTTGCGTGACCGGATGTCCGAATAATATTAAAATCACCCTACCCGAGGACTGTGCCTATATTGAAGCGCTCGGCATAATGCTATACTAAAATTATGAAAAAACGCCGACACACACCATCCGTTCGTATTGGTTCTATCGTTATGGGTAGCGCTCACCCCATTGTGGTGCAATCCATGACCAATACACCCACCGCCGATGTTGAAAAAACAGTCACTCAAATTAAAGCGTTAGCCGATGCGGGATCAGAACTAGTGCGCATCACCGTTAATGATGCTAAAGCCATGCAAGCCGTACCCGCCATTCGAGCGTCCCTAGATGCCGATGGCTATCCCGTACCCTTAATTGGCGATTTTCACTACAACGGGCATATCTTATTAACCGAATACCCAGACTCCGCAGCGTGTTTGGCCAAGTTTCGTGTAAATCCCGGCAATGTGGGCAAAGGCAATCGCCGAGACCCACAATTTGAAATGATTATCAAAGCCGCCATTCAGCACAAAAAAGCCGTTCGTATTGGCGTTAACTGGGGGTCTCTAGACCCCGTAATTGTCGCCAAAGCCATGGATGCCAATCAGGCCTTGCCAGTCCCCAAATCGTCCACGGATGTCATGATTGACGCCATGTTAGACAGCGCTCGCCAAAGCGAAGCATTAGCCTTGGCCATTGGGCTGCCCCAAGACCAGTTGGTTCTCAGTGTAAAAATGTCCGATGTATCCGCCATGGTTCGCGTGTATGAGCAATTAGCGAAAGAAACCGATACGGCGCTGCACCTGGGCCTCACCGAAGCCGGTGGCCAACAAAAAGGCAGCATTAGCAGCGCCATTGCCTTGGGTATTTTATTGCACCAGGGCATTGGGGATACCATTCGCATGTCGCTAACGCCCTCTCCCGGCGCATCACGAGCCGAGGAAGTTCGCGGGTGTACAACCGTATTGCAAGCCATGGGTTTACGGCATTTTGCACCATCGGTGGTTAGTTGCCCCGGGTGTGGGCGAACCCAAAGCGATGCCTTTATTCGCTTGGCCGAATCCATTCAAAACCACATTGATCAAACCATTCAAACCTGGCAGAAGCAGTACCCAGGTGTTGAGTCGCTGACTGTTGCCGTGATGGGCTGTGTGGTCAATGGCCCGGGTGAAAGCAAACATGCGGATATTGGCATTAGCTTGCCCGGAATTTCAGAAACACCTCGGGCACCGGTGTATATGGATGGTAAACAGGTGACAACGTTGCGCGGTGATGGCATTCAAGCCGAGTTTATTCAGTTGTTGGAACGGTACATTCAGGATCGGTTTTCAAAAAAACTCGATTGTGATTAATTTTTATTAATTGTACTTACAGTTTAAATAAAAAAATTAAAAAACTCGATGCATGATGCTGTCGTTACTAAACGATAGTCTCTATAATAATATTATTTTTAAATAAGGAGTTTTTTATGAGTGTACTTAGTTCTAATTCACGAGGATTACCTGGGTTTAACCCTGATGTAAAGTATAATGCAACGAATTCTCTAGTTGCAATGGCCTCTATTGCGTTTACAGTTGCCGATTCCAGCATGGAACCACCGCAAGCAATTGCAATTCTATCCGCCGCAATCAGTGATTCCGTTGAGGATGAGTTTGGAACAGGT
>DJIL01000035.1 GCA_002433595.1 bacterium UBP8_UBA6595
ACGAATACGATGCGTCGTTGCAGTTGGCCAAATCCCATGATGTTGAATTTAGACGTCGGTTTCCGTTGCGGTATAAACGCTTGTGTAAAGCGCATGGACTAGCTTACAAGCCATTGGTGACGGTTCGGTCGGATATTGAGTCGGTTCAAATTGTGTACCCCAGCCGATACATGGGCAATCCGGCATCCATGTTTGGGCATTTATTTTTAATTTTTGAATCCAAAAATGGGGTGCTGGATAGTAGCATTTTTCATTATACGGCAGTGCCGGATTCTGTGAATCCGATTCAGTATATTATTTATGGGCTAACGGGCGGATTTTCCGGCCATTTTTCAACGGAGCCGTATTATAAACGCATTAAAGATTACAACTATGTTGAAGATCGGGAAGTGATTTATTATGATTTGGTTCTATCCAACGATCAAATTGACGATTTACAATTGCATGCAGAGGAGCTGAAGCACGCGCAGTTTGATTATTATTTTATTGATGAGAATTGTGCATTTTTCATTGCAAAAGCCCTCAATGTTGTACTGGAGACCAACATTGAAATGAATCCCTTGTTTGTGTCGCCCAGTCAAATTGTAAATGCCTTACAGGCGAATCAAGCCTTGAGTGCTTATTATGTCCGTTCCTCACTCACGAGTCGGTTTAACCAAACCTATCAACAATTGTCATCGAGTCAAAAAAAACAAACAATGGCGCTTTTTTTAGAGGAAAAGCCCTCAGTTGAGACGATCCATCCAGAGTCATTGAAGGCGTTTTTATACTATTCAGAATATGCGATTAACAATTACAGTGGATTGGTGACCCCCGTACGCTACAATCGGATTTTGGCGTATCAGAAACTGCAGGCGCTTCAGGATTCAGCCATTCGGCATCCAATTAACAAGCGACCGGATGTTCCAAAAATTCATTCCCAAAAAATCAGTCTTCAGAACGGCCCAAGCACTGGGCTTTTTGCATCGTATCATCCGGTTTATTACGCAAATGATTGGGGTTTAGTCGGAACTAAACAGCTGGATGTCGCAGCCATGCGATTGGGGTATAGTAATGCGCAGCAGGCTCAGGTCAATATTCAATTGCTCGATATTGCAAATATTACCCCGTATAACAAAATACAGGGTGATTATTCATGGCGGATGCGAAGTATGATTGGCTATAATCGCTATGGATTTTTGGATCAATCGTTTGATTATGGGGTGGGGCTGACTCCAGTGATGCACAGCATGGTGTATGGGTTTGTAGGCGGTCAACTGTCTAATTACAATACGATGGAAGAACGGGTGTTGCCGAATGTGTCTGTGTATCCTTCAGCGGGTATTCGATGGCTAACGCCATTAATTGGGGATGTGCTCAAGTTTGATTTGGGCTATGAGTATCGGTATCATCAGGTGTATCTAAACCCCAGTATTATTGGCTATATGCGTGCGTATTCGGTTCAATTGGGCTATACGTATTCACCCTCAACTATAAACGCAGTACTTGCTTCGGTGAGCAAGGTGTTTTAGTCTCCATCAAACGGTCAAACCACCAACACAGCTTTGGGGCTGGCGCCTTTGATCCAGGGAAGCTGAATAATATCCCCGGGTTCGGCGGTTGTGCAGGGCTCGCCGGTGAGGGTGTGCACAGGGGGAATGCTGGCATAGGGTTGATGCCGGTCGTGTTGGGGCAATAACAAACGCGGGGGGGCTTGAAACCCTCGAAATGGTTCGCATAGGGTCACGTGGATACAGTCCCCTTTAATCACATCAATGACTGTGCCCAAAACAAGTCCGTCGCGTTCAGCCTGTCGTTCTTGATCCGTATTATTAACTAAAAAAAACATGGGCTTAAGTGGGCGTGGGCTAACCGCTTGAACCGGTTTTGCATCACCGGTTGTTTGGGCGTCTAAACAGTGTCGATAGGCCGATAACGCTGTAGTGAGATAGGCATCGGATTGCCCCCGTCCATCCACAATCCAACCGCTTAAATTCAGCCCCAAGACAACCGAACTATAGCCCAGCAAGCACCGGTCCATATAAAAAAACATAAAATGCCCATGGCGGTTGTCTAAAACGGGAAAATGTCGCCCCGGATAATCGGTGTCATCAATGCTGCCCTGAATGACCCGTTCAGTCTCCATTAAACTGCCCAAATATCGACGGTACGAGTACTGCAGCAAAATGGGCCCGTGAACCATAAGCTCGTATTGCGTATCAACGGTTTTTTGAATTGTTTTAATGGCTGCAACAGGTAACTCATTGCCCAGCACCTGCCGCGTGGCGGTTTGCGAAAAAGCAGCCATGCTTTGGGCATTGGCATTCCCCATTTCAGTGTTGAGGATAATGCGTATCGCGGGTTCATGCTCAGCAATATAGGCCATCGCCCCAATGTCTTGAACCCGCATCCAGCGCACGGGGCTATCCAAAATCCGGGCAATTACCCGATCTAACAAGTCAAATTCGTGGGTATGAAACAGCTTGTCGCAATTGACGCTGAATATACAGTTTGGATACTGCTCAGTCGCATGGAGGAGCCGGTCTAAGGTGTCCAATCGTTTGGGGTCCGGGTCTTGGTAGGATCGGCACGAAATAGCCGGATCATCCAAAATAACATGGGTCGCTCCGGCTTGAATGGCGTGACGTATCCCGTCAACACTGCCTGCGAATGTGATTAATTCTGGGGTCACGATACCGGTTGCGTTAAAATACTATACGGGACAATAGTCGGCGTTCGCTCAACTTTAATTAAACAATTGGGTTTCAAGTCAGCAACGCGTAAGGGTGTATTGGCGGCGTTGGTCATGGTGTTAATCGCTGCTTCGTGGGTGCCTGTGGGCGTGATCCATTGCATGGGGGTGTCTGTGGTGAAGGGTTGTTTTAAATGCACATAGGCGTACGTGGCATCTAGGGCCTGTACGGTACCTAAAAAATTCAGGGATTTACTGTATTGAGTGAATTGGGTGTTGCACGCAGTTTGAGGACGGTCTAAAAATCCGTCGCTGAAGGTTCGGTTGGATACTGTTGCCAATTCATTTTCTAAATCATCGCAGGGAGCCTCTGGGTCTTGAAGTATTCGATCAATAGCCTGACGGTACAGTCGACTAACTTGGGCCACATACAAATTGGATTTCATACGCCCTTCAATTTTGACTGAGTGAATACCCGCTGAAAGCATCGCTTGAATGTGATGAACCCCCATTAAGTCTTGGGCGTTCATAATATGGGCCTCAGAGCGGGGTATGCTTGAAGTATGGACCCCAAACCGATGCCGACAACTTTGCACACATCCCCCACGATTGGAATCCCGAGCCGCTGTGTAATTGGAAATGACGCATTTCCCCGAATAGCTGGCACACATAGCCCCGTGAATAAAGACTTCCAATTCAACGGGAACCTGTTCCAAAATAGCTTTGCAGGCGTTAATGCTAACTTCTCTTGCTAAAATGACCCGCTTGGCACCTGCCGATTTCCAATAGGCACAGCCAGCCGCATTGGTGACACTGGCTTGTGTGGATACGTGCAACGGAACAGAACAGCGTGCGCGCGCCAGTTCAAAAACACCACGATCTGAAATAATAAAGGCATCCGGATTTAAGTCTGCCAAAGCATCAATCATACGGGGCAACGTATCCATCGTGTGGGTGTGGGCAAAACTATTGAGAACAATGTAGACGCGTTTGGTGCGCTGGTGGGCAAATTCAATACCGTGGCGCAGCTCCGATAAGGTAAAATTGGGCGCATACTTGCGCAAGCCAAATAAGGATGTTCCAACATAAACCGCATCGGCACCATAGGTGAGTGCGATTTTTAGCTTTTCAAGATTACCAGCCGGTACCAGCAGCTCGGGAATGCCCATGGTGCTCGCCTTAGTAGGTTAGCCAGTGATGGGTATCTGGTAGAGCTCCACGAACAGTTTCAAAGTAGGCGGTTTGAATGCGTTTAGTTATGGCTCCACGACCCTGACTGCGAATGATTCGGCCATCAATTTCACGAATTGGTGTGATTTCAGCAGCCGTGCCCGTGAAAAACAATTCGTCGGCTAAAAACAACTCATCTCGGATCAAGGATTGCTGAACAACCGGAATGTTCATATCGGCCGCCAGTGAAATAACCGTTTGTGCGGTAATGCCACGCAAAGCATTATCCGAGCACGGGGGTGTAATTAGCTGGCCATTTTTAATTACAAACAAGTTTTCGCCAGGCCCTTCGGCAATGGTTCCATTCGTGGATAATAGAATGGCTTCGTCAAAGCCACAGGCTAATGCTTCTTGCTTAGCCAATACGGAGTTGGCGTAATTAGCCGTACATTTGGCCAAGGGCGGGAGGCTGTGACTATCCACACGGGCCCAACTGCTAATTTTACACCGAATGCCTTTTTCTAATCCTTCATCACCTAAGTAAGTGCCCCATCGCCATGCTGCAATAATTAAATCAACGGGGTTATTGGCAGGGTTTAGACCCATTTCACCATATCCATAATAGAGCAGCGGTCGAATGTAAGCGCTGGTGAGATTGTTTTTTTTGAGTAATGTTTGATTGGCTTCGATGAGGGTTTCAACGGTGTAAGGGCAGGGCATGCCATAAATTGTTGCACTGTCAATTAAGCGTTCGTAGTGCTCGTTTACTCGAAATGTAGCCGGGCCATGGGGTGTTTCGTAGGCACGAATTCCCTCAAAAACGGCGGTGCCATAGTGCAAAGCGTGGGTTAATACATGAACGTGTGCGTGATCCCACTCAATAAATTCTCCATTTTTCCAAATATACTGTGTTTTTTCTAATTTTCCCATAATACCTATTAGTATACGATAGGTTCACCGGGTTGTGAAAGGCAGGTCTTCTAAAATTAAAATATGAGTTGAAGGGTAATGCCCAATTCCGTGGTATAGTTTCGGGGTTCGTACAACGATGAAAGCTGATATAATGGCACAAAATTAGAGTCTTCAATACTCCAGTAGTTGAAAAAAACAGTAGTTGCAATTGCGTTGATTTGGAAGTGATTGCGATTCGAAACAATACCAGGGTATCGGTGTTTAATGGTTTTGATGGCTACGTGCATGCCATAGCCGTTGGGCTGATCCTTTTTAAAAACTTTGTCATTTGGCAATGTGTAGAAGTTGCCAGAACCAATACTTAGTTTAGTACCCTTTTTTAAACTAGTTGTTTGCATGCCGCGCTGTAAATTTCGATATTCAATATTAATGGTCCAGGATTTTTTTCTTGCGTTATTGAGTACTAATCGAATACCTATGGGAATGTAGGTGTATTGAGATAATCGGTCATAGCCAATGTGCCCGGTCGAAGTTACAGTGCCTTCGCCATGATGCATTAACTCTCGGTATCCGATTCCAGTATAGAGCGTTTGCCCAAATAATGCGCGTGTTTCAAACCCCGTATGATAGTTCCGATAACTTTTGCCTGTATTTTTGCTGGTATAGGTAGGGTCGTCGCTTAAGAAATAACGAGCTTCGGCTCGAAT
>DJIL01000024.1 GCA_002433595.1 bacterium UBP8_UBA6595
GAAATCAAAATACTCTCCGTTCGGCCACCCGACGCCAACCCAAACTGAGTCCCCACATCCGATACTAAATTAAACTCCACATACCGTCCCCGGCGGTACAACTGCCACTCCCGCTGGGCGTCTGTATATGCCCGCATGGACTGCTTCTTCAGTATTTCACCATAACTCGGTAAAATACTACCCAAGCCACCCTCAGCCAAGGCATACCACGCATCCGCCGGTAAATCCGACCGCTTCATGTAAAACGTACCCCCAACACCCCGATGCTCTTTGCGAAATGGCAAATAAAAGTACGCGTCTGCCGCTGGTTTTAACACCCCATACAAACCCGCATCCACCGCATCACACGCCGCTTTTTGATGCTGATGAAACAACGCACAATTCCCTACATCAAGATAATACGGCGTTAAATCAGCCCCTCCCCCAAACCACCACGTAGCCACACGGCTAGCGGACTCCAATTCAAAATACCGCCAATTAAAATGGACCGTCGGCGCCATCGGATTTCTAGGGTGAATCACCCCACTAATCCCAACCGCATAAAAGGTTGCCTTGGGATCGTCTATCCCCAAGTCCTCTAAATCAATATCCAACACCTGAATCATACGGTCGGTTAACGGCCCCTGAACCTCGGACACATTCACTCCCCCCCGTTCAATAACCACCCCATCATCCAACACACCGGTTAAGCCACCCCCACCCGATGCATACGTCCACGGGTCTTTGTAAAACGCCCCCCCATCAATGGCTTCCAAACCCGAAATAATCTGAGCCTGCGCATCATACACTAAACGAGCCATTGCGGCACGCATGGTCATTGCGTGGCTAAAAATTCATCCAAGCCCCGCACCATTGCCGCGACATCCGACGCATCGTGAACCGATGATACAAAATAAGCTTCAAATGGCGACGGTGGGATCAACACACCCGCCGCTTTCATCGCTGCATAATACGATGGAAACAAGGCGGTTTGACTCTGTTGTACATCCGCAAATGATTTTGGGCATTTATCTGAAAAAAAGACCGATAGCATCGAGCCAACCTGTGCTACCGATACCGGCGTTGCATACCGAGCACTGCACGCTCGCAGTTCCGCTGCCAAGGTTGTGGCGGTCGCAGCTGCGCGTTCAGAGGCCTGCGTCTGAATAATGGTATCAATGGCGGCAATCCCGGCTGCCATACACAAGGGGTTCCCACTAAAGGTACCCGCCTGATACACCGAGCCCTTGGGTGAAAAATAATGCATATATTCCGTTCGGCCACCCACAACGGCACAGGGGAGCCCACCCCCCACGACTTTGGCCAGACAGGTGATATCCGGCTGAATAGTATACAACGACTGGGCCCCACCCAACGCAGACCGAAATCCCGTCATCACTTCATCAAAAATTAATAAACTCCCCGATGCGGATGTTAACGACCGCAATGTGGTTAAAAACCCCGGTTCTGGCGCAATCACACCCATGTTGCCACACACCGGCTCCACAATAATACCGGCAATAGACTCCGATTCCATTAAAGCCTGAACAGAAGCGCTGTCATTGTAATCGCATAATAAACGATCGGTATCAGCACCGGGCGTTATATGCCCATGGTAGCACCCCCGAAATTGAATGATTTTAGACCGGCCCGTAATGCCCCGCGCCAATCGCATGGCATTAAGCGTGGCCTCCGCACCAGAATTTACAAATCGCATCGTCTGCATGGTGGGATAAACCGATTGAATGCGTTTGGCAAATTCAGCCTCAAGCACCGAACAGGCCCCAAAAACGGTACCCAGCTGCACTTGTTGAGTAACCGCTGAAACTACCGCTGGATGCGCATGGCCCAATAATAATGGACCATATGCCAATACATAGTCCACATAGACCGTTCCGTCTAAGGCCGTGACTTTGGACCCCGACCCCGATTGAATGAAGAGCATCTCACCATCGCCAGATGCGCCCGTTCGAATGGGGCTATTGACCCCGTCAACGAGGTAGTGTTTAGCGGTTTCAGCGGCGGTATTCATGCTCATATCTCTTATGGTACCATTGAGTATATGATTGCAACCAGATCCCACACCCCTCAGTCGCTATGACTGTGTATTCACCCTTAATGAATCCAGACTATTGGCAAGCCCCTGAATGGGCGACCGATGATCTGACCTATCACATTAGCCACGATGGCCAAACAGCTCGAGTTGCGTTTAATCGGCCCGAGGTTTTAAATGCCTTTCGACCCGAAACCGTGGATCAGTTATTAATGGTACTGGCCCGTATTCACCATGAATCGCGCATTGGCGTTGTACTATTAACCGGCAATGGGCCGTCCCAAAAGCATGGAAAGTGGTCGTTTTGCACGGGCGGCGACCAAAACGCACGCGGGCCTAATGGGTATCAGTATGCCGCTGACACTCATAACTCCAAGACCGAGGCTAGCCCAAAACCACTGGGGCGATTGCATATTTTAGAAGTCCAGCGAGCCATTCGGTTTTTGCCCAAAGTGGTGATGGCTGTTGTGCCCGGTTGGGCGGCTGGTGGGGGGCATTCTTTGCACGTTGTGTGCGACTTAACGCTAGCATCCAAAGACCATGCCCAGTTCAAACAAACCGATGCCGATGTGGCCAGTTTTGATGGCGGGTACGGCTCCGCCTATTTGGCCAAACAAGTGGGGCAAAAAAAAGCTCGAGAAATTTTTTTCTTAGGTGAAACGTATGATGCAGAAACAGCGGCTGCGATGGGAACGGTGAATCGGGTGTGTGGGCATGAAAACTTGGAATCTGATGCCTGTCAGTGGGCGGAACTCATTAATCAAAAATCACCCACAGCGATTCGCATGCTTAAGTACGCCATGAATTTGCCCGATGATGGGATGGTTGGGCAACAGTTGTTTGCCGGTGAAGCCACACGCTTGGCCTATGGAACCGATGAAGCCATTGAAGGCCGTGCGGCCTTTTTAGACAAACGACCGGTGGACTATACGTCATTTCCTTGGGCATTTTAAGGATGCGCCTGTCCCTATTAGGCACCGGGTGGCTGGGGAGCGCCCTCGCCAAGCATTATATAGCCCAGGGCTGGTCGGTCATGGGAAGTACCACAAACGAGGACCCTAAAATTTCGGGCTTGCAGCATGTGCCCATTCAACTGTCCGCCACGCACACAGACCCATTGCCTAGCGAATTTTTTAATACAGACTGTCTAATTGTCACCCTGCCATTTCGGCGAAGCTTCATTGATCCGATGGATTATTTAAAGCAGTGCGAAACATTAAGCCCTTTATTGGATCCCAGTGTGATTCAGCACGTAATTTTCACCTCCTCAACCGGCGTATACCCCAATCATGGCCAACTGGCCAAAGAATCGGATTCAATTGTACCCGAAACCGACCGCCAACGGGCATTGTTAGCCGTTGAGGATTATTTTTTATCGAGCCCTGTACCCGCAACAGTCGTTCGATTGGGCGGGTTGTATGGGCCAGGGCGTGAAAAAGGCCGGTTTATTGCGGCTCGGAAAGCCCGTGGTCAGGCATTAGGGGGCGGAACCCCAGTGAACATGATTCATTTATATGATTGTATTAAGCTAATTACAGCGATTATTCAAAAACAAAAAACCAATACAATTTACAACGGGGTTCACCCCGGCCACCCAACAAAGTCCCGGTTTTATGGCATAAATCTAGGCAATGATTGTTTAGAACACAAGCGTGTCTGTTCACAAAAAGCAACCGATGAACTGGGGCTTGTCTTTCAAAATCATGCTACACTGTAATAAATTTGTTATGAATAAACAGTCTATATTTAAATTAGTATTCCTTATAGCAATCATTGGATCACTTAGCCTAGGCCTTGTCCGCACAGATGCCTTAAATTGGCTTCAAAGCGGCGGGCTTGACCCCCATAGCCTGGTCACACAAATTCTATTTTCCGGCCTTATTGGGTTACTATCTATAACGCTGTTACCCACATCGCCGTTATTAATAGCCAGTGGCTATTTATTTGGGCCCCTCCTGGGGGGTGCGTTATCTTTAGCCGGTCTTCTATTGGGCGCGTTAATCGCCTTTGGATTGACCCGATACTGTTTGTATGAATTTATTCGAAGCCAACTCTTTCGTCGGTTTCCAAAATTATCTAAGCTAGACCAGTCGGTTCAGAATAATGGGTTTTTTGTTGCAATCACAATTCGCTTTTTGCCTATTCCAGCATGGGCCATTAATTATGGCTTATCGCTATCCCCCATTCGATTCGTTGACTATACAGTCGGCAGTTTAATTGGTTTGGCTCCGATTGTATTTATTATTGTCAATATCGGCAGTCATTTAACAAATATTAAAAGCATTGGCTTTATTATCTCAATTATTTTATATGTATTATTTTTAGCTGCTGCAGCACTATACCGAAGAAAAAAACTCTAAATTTTCCATGCGCTTATCTAATTTAATTCATGCCGACGATTCGGATCATGTCTCTTTTTGTCACAATGGCCACACCTATCGCATAGGCGAATGCATTGGTAAAGGCGGATTCGGATCTGTGTTTTCAGTTTTAGGAAAACCCCAATTGGTGATTAAGAAAATTCCCATAAAAAGTAGCCAGCACTATCAACTCATTCAAAAAGAGATTGAGTTAACGCGTGTTCGGCTCAATCACCCCTTTATTCTTCGCAGCTTTGAATTCCAGTATGATTCCGGCAATCAAACCGTATATATTTTATATGAACGTATTCAAGGGAGCTCATTGTATACGCATATTCAGCAGTGGGGCTCCAATCAACCCCCGCTGCCCAACGCATGGCTCGCCTGCCAGTGGCATATTGCCCGCCAGGTCTGTTGTGGCCTGCATTACTTACATACCCAAGGCTTTACCCATCGCGATATTAAACCGCATAATATTATGGTTCAAAATAGTCCCTTGCATGCCAAAATTATTGATTTTGGATTAAGTCAACCGAGCCATGAAAACCGGGGACTAGGCGGAAGCAAAACATACAATGCTCCTGAAAAACTGGATCCGGCTTATCCACAAACTCACGCAGTTGATCTGTGGAGCCTGGGCTGTTTATTATTTCACTTGTTTTTTTATAAAACCATTTTTTCTCATTCAAAAACAACCGCATTTAATAAAAAAGAAATAGCTATAATCCCAACAATTCATCGTCGGATCACGCAGCATATTGATGCACTACTGACAACGTCTAAACCAGAAGTTGCCTGCGTATTGCCGCTTATTCGTCACTTGTTACAGTTAGATCCAAATCAACGACCGTCCGCACATGAAGCTCATGGCTACCTGCAACACAACCAACCCAGTGGAATGCACTATACCGCATTCAGTTCAAGTGATTTACACTAATTTTAATCGAATAGCACTGCTGAATACTAAGGCAATAAGGACTAATCCCACTAATTGATGCAAAGACGCTAGGTGCGTGGGCACTAAGTAAACTAAAGTCATAATGCCCAATGCAATTTGTATACCAACTACCACGCAAATCCCCAAACAAATTCGTTTTAATGCTGATGATGAGCCTTTAGCTTGAGTCAAAACTAGTATAGAAGCAATTGCAATTAAACCGCCAAAAAACCGATGGATCCACTGCATAACATAAGGGTGCGGTTCTTGAATAGGTAGCCATTGACCATTCATTAATGGAAATGTATTGTAACCAATACCCGCATCCAAACCCGCAACAATAGCCCCGAGCATAATTTGAACCGCAATCATTCCACACAATCCCCACAAAGCATAGCGCATTCGTGGCAAACAAAATAGTGGCGCCCACGATCGAGCCAATAAACCCACACACAATAACAACAGCACCGTTGCCAATGACAGATGAATCATGAGTGCATAGGGGCTGACCGATGGCATATTAACTAACCCAGTTTGCACCATGAGCCACCCCACAATGCCCTGCATAACCACGCAAAAAAATACCACGCTAGCCGACCACCACCGGCGAATACCAAACACAATCGCACCCAATAGTGCAACGAGTCCCACAATACGGCCCATAATACGATGAAACCATTCCCAAAAAAAGAGCCACTTAAATTGCGCCAAGGAAATACCTTGCATCACTTTTTGATACTGCGGGTAAGCCTGATACCGTAAAAACTCACGCTGCCAATCGGTGCCTGTTATGGGTGGCAAAATTCCGCCAATGGGCCGCCAATCGACCATCGATAAACCCGCTTCATATAAACGGGTTAGTCCGCCAACAAGTACCGTGGCAAAGACCAACCCAATGACGAGCCATAACCACGAATTAAATAATTTAGATGTGAATGGGTCGGTGTTCGGTCGCATCCAAGGCCGCCTCCTTTAACGCCTCGCTAAATGTGGGATGTGGGGCACACATCCGTGCAATATCTTCAGCTGATGCCCGATATTCCATGGCTGTAACTGCCGAATGAATTAAATCGGCTACCCGTGGACCCATCATATGAATACCAAGAACCTCATCTGTTTGTGCATGCGTAAGAACTTTAATAAATCCATCCGATTCTTCGGCTGCCCGTGCACGACCACTCGCTTTGAATGGGAATTTTCCCGATCGGTAATCAATAGTATCGGCTTTTAACTCAGCTTCTGTTTTGCCAACAGCCGCAACCTCTGGCCAAGTATAAACAACACCAGGAATACAATTATAGTCCAAATGAGGGCGCTGGCCGGCCATTGTTTCCACACACACAACCGCTTCTTCTGATGCCTGATGTGCGAGCATATAGGCTTTATGCCCCCACGCATCCCCCGAAATAACATCGCCAATTGCATAAATACTGGGGCATGTTGTTTGATAAGTTGAAGATACCGGTATGCGGCCCCGGGTATCCACTGAAATGCCAAGATCAGTCAGACCCAACGCCTCAGTGTACGCCCGTCGTCCCACAGCAACCAAGACAACCTCCGCCTTAATTGTTATTTCAGAATCTTTTTGTTTTGCACTCACTGTTGCTGTTGTTTTATTAACCGTGCATCCAGTTACTTCAGTCCGAGTATGAATAGCAATACCCAGTTTTTTCAAACTTTTTTGTAACGCCCGACCCAAATCTAAATCCATGGCTGAAATCAAGCCATTGGCATACTCAACAATGGTGACTTCCGTTCCTAAACGCGCATACACAGAGGCTAATTCAACACCAATAACCCCCCCACCAATAACAACCATTGTTTTGGGTATTTTTTTTAGTGATAAGGCTTCTGTTGAGGATAATATTCGTACGCCATCAAATGGAACCGTTGGCAATGGCGTGGGTTCAGAACCCGTCGCAATTAAAATTCGTTTGGCCGCAAGCGTTTGATTATCTACAGACACTTGATTGGGAGCAACCACCCGTGCTTCGCCATACACAACGGTAATGCCATGCTTATTCATCAAATAGTCAATGCCACTAACAGTTGAGTTCACCACATCTTGTTTGCGGGCCATCATTTGTTTAAAATCAAGGCCCAGTTCTTTAATTTTAATGCCGTGAACTGAAAATTTAGAAGCGGCTTGATGGTAGTGCTCCGATGAGTCCAGCAATGCTTTTGACGGGATACAGCCCACATTAAGACACGTGCCGCCTAATGTTTTTCGTTTTTCAATTAACGTTACGGTCATTCCCAACTGTGCCGCGCGAATGGCCGCCACATATCCACCAGGCCCAGCCCCAATTATGATTAAATCCACCATACTTTAAACCCCCAATAATAGCCGTGTCGGCGATTCGATCAAGTCTTTAATGCGTACTAAAAACTGAACAGCATCTTTGCCGTCAATTAATCGATGATCATACGTTAATGCAATATACATCATTGGCCGAATAACAATTTCATCATTTACGACAACGGGCCGCTTAACAATGTTATGCATACCTAAAATTGCACTTTGTGGCCGATTTACAATGGGCGTTGATACCAATGAACCAAACACACCACCGTTGGTAATTGTAAAGGTACCGCCGGCCATATCATCCGGTGTTAGCTTACCGTCGCGGCCACGCTTGGCATAGCCTAAAATTGTGGATTCAATGGCACTAAAGCTCATGGCTTGTGCATCCCGAATAACGGGAACTACAAGCCCTTTTGGCGTGGATACCGCAATGCCAATATCACAATAATCGTGGTAGATAATGGCATCAGGCTCAAACTGAGCATTAACCAACGGAAATGCTTGCAACGCATCGCATACGGCTTTTGTAAAAAAAGACATAAAGCCAAGCCCTACATCATATTTTTCTTTGAATTTTTCTTTATACTGGCCACGTACTGCCATGACAGATGCCATATCAACTTCATTAAATGTGGTTAATAAAGCGGCAGATTGCTGGGCATCAATCAAGCGCGTGGCGATAGTTTTTCGCAATCGACTCAATCGTTCTCGTCGCACACCCCGTGGAGTCGCGCTCGATAAAGGAAGCTCTGTTTTTTCTGTCTGAGCTAACTTTTTTTCTGCAACAGGCGCTGCCTCATTGGGAACATCCGATTTAATAATGCGCCCATTACGCCCCGTTCCTGTCACTAAATTGGCGTCTACCGACCGCTCGCGAATTAGTTTTGCAGCCGCTGGTGACGGGTGACCACCGGGCTGAGGCGTGGATTCGGCTGGCTCTGCCAATTTAACCGGTACTACTTCAGCACTTTTTTCAATCGGAGCTGGGGCATCATTGGACAATTCAATATGCCCAATCACGTCCCCAACCAAAACAGTCCCATCGTCAACTTTAACACGCAAAATACCTGCTGCTGGGGCGTTTATATCCATCGATGCCTTATCGGTTTCAAGCTCCAACAACGCATCATCCAACGCTACATAATCGCCATCGGCTTTATACCATGATGCAATATCTGCTTCTGTAACACTCTCACCGGCTGCCGGTACTACAATATCCACTGTCATTTTATACTCCTTTAAATGCTGATTCAATCAACTGATTTTGCTCTTTGGCATGCGTTTTTGCATTGCCTGCAGCGGGGCTTGCACTGACTTTACGCGCAACACATTCCACTGATTGAATAACCGTTGTTAATGATTGCGATAAATACCACCATGCACCCATATTTTTGGGCTCTTCTTGAGCCCATACCCAAGATTTAGCTGACTGATATCGTTTTTTAATCGCATGCAGGGCTTTTTCTGGAAATGGATACAACTGCTCCAGTCGAATAACCGCTACCGATTGAATCCCGTTGGCCTCCCGATAGTCTTTTAAATCATAGTATAATTTACCCGAACACAGCACCACACGCTTAATTTCATTGGGGGTTGGTATTGAATCATCAATAACTTCTTGAAAACGACCCTCTGTTAACGATTCAACCGAAGAAACTACATCTGGGTGGCGAAGCAAACTTTTAGGCGACATTACAACCATTGGAATCCGAAATGGGTTCTCAATCTGACGCCGAAGCGCATGAAATATATTGGCCGGTGTTGTACTATTTATCACATACATGTTGTGTTCACCGCACAGCTGTAAAAACCGTTCCAATCGTGCGCTTGAATGCTCTGGACCCATGCCTTCGTAGCCATGCGGCAATAATAGAGTTAGTCCACTCCAACGATGCCATTTAGATGCCGATGAACTCAAAAATTGATCAATGACAATTTGTGCACCATTCGCAAAATCGCCAAACTGTGCTTCCCAAACAATCAAATTATTGGGTTGTGCCCATGAACATCCCAGCTCGAATCCTAGAACACAATATTCCGACAACATAGAATTATAAACAGTAAATGGGGCTTGTTTTTCATGAATATGGTTCAAGGGTATGTAAGGCACTTCTTCTGTTTCATGCTTTAAGACTGAATGCCGATGGGAAAATGTACCCCGTTGTGCATCCTGACCAGACAGCCGGACAGCGTGGCCATCGGCTAACAATGTACCGTAAGCTAATTGTTCCGCAACTGCCCAGTCAACGGAGCCATTTGCATACATCTTTTTTCTTGATTCAATAATTTTCTTAGTTTTTGAAAATAGTGGAAAATCATCATCAATACGAGTCAACGCTGTCATTACCGCATCCAGTTTCTTTTTAGATACACGCGTATCTACCGATTGATCAAAATCTGAGTCACTGGGCATTCGCAATTGGGTCCATTGGCCTTTAAATGTATCCACACTTAGGGGTTTCTTTTCTGCGCGAGCAGCGTCCAACTCGGACTGCAAATGCGTTTTCATATCGGTAATTAATTGATCACAATACGCTGCGTCAACAACCCCTTGTGCTTGCAACGCCTGTGCAAACAGGCTGTATACATTATCATGTTTTTTAATAATATCGTACATGACTGGTTGGGTAAACCGTGGTTCGTCCCCTTCGTTATGCCCGTATCTTCGATACCCCAAAATGTCTACATATACATCTATTTTAAACTCATAGCGAATTGCTATAGCCATTTGCATAGCGTGCACTACGGCAATTGGGTCATCGGCAGACACGTGAAAAACCGGAGATTCTGTAATTTTAGCGAGATCCGTACAATAGACACTAGACCGGCCTTCCAAATACGATGTGGTGTACCCGAGCTGGTTATTAATAACGACATGTACCGTTCCGCCATTATCGTAGCCATCAAGTTTAGACATATTGGTCACTTCATAATTGACACCCTGACCCGCCAAAGCGGCATCCCCGTGAATCAAAATAGGAACGACATCCGCATAAGAGGCATGCCCATCATTGGCCTCACTATTTTTTCGCTTGGCATATACAACCCCTTGCACAACTCCATTAACCGCCTCCAAATGCGAGGGATTTGGAATTAAGCTCAAGTGCACATCGTGACCCGCTTGTGTGGGCCGATCCGTAGAATACCCCAAATGGTATTTCACATCCCCATCTCCTCCCATCGTCGGGTCGATACTTTTACCATCAAATTCACGAAAAATCCGCTTGTATGTTTTACCAAAAACTGCCGTTAGAACATTCAATCGTCCACGGTGGGCCATCCCCACGACAATTTCTTTTGCACCGTACTGAGCGGCCTGTTCAATCGCTGCCTCTAAGCCCGGAATTACAGACTCTGCCCCTTCCAATGAGAACCGTTTTTGCCCCACATACTTTGTATGCAAAAATGATTCAAACGCTACGGCTTTGGCCACTTGAGCTAAAATTGATTTTTTTTGATCGGCATCGTAATTGGGACGATTAGCAATAGGATCAATGCGGTTGCATACCCACTGGCGCAAGGTCGGATCTTGGCTGTACATAAACTCAACACCAATGGATTCACAGTAAGTTTGTTTCAAGTGGTCGACAATCTCACGCAGGGTTGCCAGCGGCAAGCCAATGTCAGCCCCGGCTTCAAATGTAGTATTTAGGTCTTCCGCAGATAAACCAAAATAATCTAGATCCAAATCAGCTTTATGCAACCGTCGTTGGCGAATAGGGTTCGTTTTCGCGATTAAGTGACCGCGTGATCGATAAGCCTGAATAAGCTTAGCAACCGCTATTTCTTTCGCATGAACGGATGCATGCGAGCCCAAGCTATCCAACACTTTATGATCCGATGGTAATTTTGAAAACTCATACCCTTCAAAAAACCGTCGCCAATCATCATCCAGGGCATCGGGATTGTGTTGATACTGTTGATACAAGTCATCAACATACGCTGGATTGGCATTGTTAATATACGAAAATGTGTTTGTCATACGTTCTTCATCCTCACTAATTGATTGTTACTATTTAAATGGAGCTCCCGAGCGGAATTGAACCGCTGACCTCATCCTTACCATGGATGCGCTCTACCAACTGAGCTACAGGAGCCTATCGCCATTTAGTTTAACTCTCGAACCAAGTCATCCAACTGGATTTGATCGCAAAACTTAAGCAGATGCTGCCGATCAACAATACCATTTGCGACGATGTTTAGCAAGACTTTTTCTTCAAGAATCAAGTTAATTTCATGGTATTTCTCTTCGGAATAGTACTCTTCTACACCAGTGTAACGATCTTGAATTTTTACAATAGCTACAGTATCCAACGTTTCAATTAGTGATGGCTTTTGAATAACCATCGCAATTTCATCAATCTCGGGGTCATTGCGTACCATATTGATATCCACGCTATATTGATGGTCATTATTTGTATCGCTATACTGAGCAGAAAACAAAATATCCAAGCTATCATCGCTCAAGGGATCCAAGCTATGCGCGTGGTGACTAACGTCATCCAAGCCTGTGGCTGAAGCCGCATTTCCCTTCGGAAAAAACTGGGAGAACACGGCTTTTCGTTCATCTCGCAATTGGGTTAAAACACCATGCAAAATACGCTGAGATTCTGTATAGTCTTCGCTTTGGATCATTGATTTTGCGTGATCTAAGCGAACTAACAGGTCAAGCTGGCGTGTTTTATCGACTGTTTGAGCATTAACCCCAATGGCAATAAATGCACTAATTATAAGGCCTATAAATAGCTTAATTGAGCTTGATTTTTGATACTGTATTTTATTGACCATAATACAGTATCTAGAATACCAAAAAATATGATAATATTAAAGAGACCACTATGACGAAATCAGCACATCATCACGACATTGAAAATCACCACGATGAACTTTTTTATTTGACATCGCGACTAGACCATGCGCTATCTAGCGCTAGTCCCCAGGATGATTTGCAGGCTATTATTGAATTTCTAGAACATTATGTTTGGGATCACTTTGCTTTAGAAGAACAATTAATGAAAGCGAGTGATTTCGATGGGTACGGAGAACATTACGCTCAGCACAATCACTTTCGAGCCTTGGTTTTGCAATTACGGCCATTATTTGACCGGCATGCTTATACGCACGTATCCTTTCGAATACGGCAAATCACCGACCAGCTTATGATTCATATTCAAACTATTGATGTAAAATTAAAACAACTATGAAAAAAAACCCTGAATCTGAATTTAAAGCATTTTTAGAAAAAACGGGGAGTCGATACTCCACTCAAAAACAAAGAATCGCTTCGGCAATTTTTAATACTAACCATCATTTTGAAATTGAAGACTTCATTATTTCCATGCGAAAAGAAGGAAAAGACTTATCGCGAGCCACTATTTATCGCACTGTAAAGCAGTTGCTTGAGGCTCAATTAATTCAAAAGATCACCACACAGGATGGCAAAGTACTGTATGAGCGAAATATTGAGGCGCACCAACATGACCATTTAATTTGCAGTAAATGCGGCTCTATTTTTGAGCTCGTCAGTACTAAAATCACCCAATATATTGATGAGTATTGCCAAAAAATCAATTTCAAGCCTGATTATCGTTCGTTACATATTTATGGAATTTGTAATACATGCGCCGACGATGAGTAATATTATTCCAGCCATTATTCTTATTGGTTTGTGTTTTTTAGGGTTTGGTGTTGGTGTTTTGTTTTTTGGAAAACCGGCAGAAAAAACACCCTGTGGCAGCGTACCTGAAGCCTACAGCCACGACGATTGTCCGTCTAAAAAAATGGGGATTTGCCCCACGTTGGATCAAACCGGACTAATATCTAAAATCACGCGTCCCTTTTAATTAAATTAATTGCTTGGTATACGGCATCGGGGTGGCCGTCCACCTTTACGGATTTCCATATTTTTTGAACGACTCCATTGAAATCAATAAGCACTGTGGACCGAACGATTCCCATATATGTTTTTCCATAATTCTTCTTTTCTTGCCATACATCGTACGCTTCGCAGACAGTTTTCAATTCATCCGATAGCAGTTCAATCGTTAATCCGTGCTTATCTCTGAATTTCTGATGACTCGTGACGCTATCGCACGATACACCCACAACTACAGCTTGCTTATCAGCAAGTGCGTTGACTAATTCCGTAAACCCAATGGCTTCTCGGGTACACCCTGGGGTATCATCCTTGGGATAAAAATATAAGATTAGATAGCGACCGGCATAGTCTGCCAATGTGCGTATTTTATTTTCGTGATTAGGCACTGAAAAATCAGGGGCTAAACTACCAATGGCTAGGGACATTATTGGCGCTTAATCATTGTGGTGCAATGCATCATTTAACGCTACCGTGTTTTTCTTAGTTTGACATATTAATTGCCCGGTTTCAGAGTTATGTAAAAAGAGCAAATTATCTTGACCGGATAATTGACGCGCTTTAATAACTTTACCATTAAACAAAACTTTTTTACCGGCTGTAATATAAGTGCCTGCTTCAACCGTACAGTAATCACCGAGTGAAATACCAATGCCTGAATTAGCGCCCAGCAAACACCCACTACCAATGCGAATAACGTGACTATTCCCCCCGGACAAGGTTCCCATAATAGACGCCCCGCCGCCAATGTCGGTATTGCTTCCCAGCGTTACCCCGGCACTCACACGGCCTTCAATCATACACGGCCCCAAACTGCCTGCATTAAAGTTAACAAAGCCAGCTGGCATAACTGTTGTGCCTTCGGCTAAATAGGCCCCCAAGCGAACCTGACTGCCTGATGCAATTCGAACACCGGACGGAGTATAATAATTAAGCATATAGGGAAATTTATCATTATGTGTAACTGTTAGCTCACGCCCGTTTGCCCAGGCTAGTTGTCGTTGTTGGCTAACATGCTCAGGAAGCATCGGCCCAAGGGATGTCCACGCAATAACGGGTAAAACTGAAAATAAACCGTCTAAATTCAGTGTATTTGGTTTTATTAATCGACGCGACAGTAATTGCAATTTAAAATACGCTTCATCGATTGTTTGAATGGGGTCATTTAGTGTGTCCATGCGCAGGGTAATGGGTTCGTAGGTGTGGTAACCTGAGTCTACGGTTGAATTCAGGACAATGCCGTCCACAGGCTGAGTATCCATTGCAACGAAGGGAACATCCAGTAGTGTATTTTTGTGCATACGCCTAAATCCAGAACCATACCAATGTGTCATACTTATCAGATTAACTTAAGTCTAGTTGCTCTGGCAAGCGGTCTATAGCCCTAATTTAAATAGCGCGCAATGACTGTGTCAATATTCGGGTGTATATGTCAATATCTGACAAAACGACATATTCATCCGGCCGGTGGGCTTGCGCAGTTAGGCCAGGCCCATAATTAATTGCAGGGATATTCATAGCCGCAAATTGAGCCACGTCAGTCCAAGCCTGTTTTGCTTCAACTGAAACCCCTGTGAGTGCCACAAAGGTGTCGCAAATACTGGATTTCAATAGTTTACCTGCTGGTGCATGGTCAGCCACATCAATCGTGGCGGTTGGTACCCAATTTTGAATCCACGAACGCCCATAGTTTTCTGCATCATAGGCAGAATACACGGGTGCATATCGATAGTTAATGTTGGCTTGCCAAGCATCCGGAATTGTTGTTTTTCCAGTAGCACACTGAGACTCTGTGATATGCATAACATCAAAAAAATCAACCCCCATTACCGTGTGGGATACTGGTGATTGATTGGCCAATGCTTGAATTAAGGGTAAGGCTTTATACAAGGCATGATCTCCGTCCCATGGTCGAGCTGAATGCGCAGCCACTCCCGGAACTGTGACTGTATAATGCACACTACCGACACACCCCAATTGAATCGTATTATTGGTCGGCTCTGCAACAATTGCAAAATCAATAGCATTAAAATAATCTGGAACAGTTTGTCTCAAACCATACAAGCCATTATTTAGCAACGGCGTATTTTCTTCACGGTTATAGACAATTAAAGATACAGAAATATCTTTTTGAAGCATCGCCATAGCGGTCATTAACGCAGCTAACCCGGCTTGCATATCCGATGCACCTGCTCCATACCGTTTGCCGTCACAATCGTATGGATCAAACCAATTGGGAATAACATCTGCATGGCCCACTAGAGCAATATGTGGCCCCTGATTTACTGAGTTTTTTACAATTAACCCATCAACTGTGTGACATAAAAGCTCCGATTTGGGACATTGAGACTGAATCCAGTTTCGAATAAAGGCTAGTTTCTGATCCTCACTACCTGTGGGCGATGGAATCGATAGAAGCTGTGTCAGTAATTCCATGGCGCTAAAGCGATTTATATATAAAAATGGCCTGGTTAACCGCTACTTTAAACTTCAAAGCCAGCATAAACAAGCCACACATACCCATAACGGCCAATGCCGTCAGACCAACTTCAAAATAGTTAGTCTGAAAGCAAGAATACTTACTCGATAATCGTTGTAACAAC
>DJIL01000036.1:0-26493 GCA_002433595.1 bacterium UBP8_UBA6595
AGACCCCACGCCCAAGCCCGAACCCGCCAGCTGGACTGAGTTTTTAAATGAGCTCAAGGCTCGAAAATACTCGCTATACGCAGTGCTTCAGCCTGCACAATGCCAAGAAATCACCGATAGCCACATTCGCCTATTTCTCAACCAGACGTATACATTTTTTATTCAAAAGTTAAATGAGCCTCACTACAAACAAGTGCTTGACACTGTATCGGAAACCGTATTTGGAAAAATAAAAACGATCCAAATTATTAACCAGTCCAAGCAATCTAAGCAATCCAAGCCTATGAGCGTCAATGAAATTGTTGAATTATTTGACGGTAAAATTGTATAATGAAACATAGATTACTTATTGTTTATTTAAAAAAATAAAAAAAGAGACACCTTATGTTAGACAACTTCAAAAATAAAATGGGCGATATGAAAGATATTATGGCCAAAGCTAAAGAACTCAAAGAATCATTGAAAAATACAAAGAAAGAGTTAGAATCTATGATCTTAGATATTGACTACAAGAACCGGATTCGGATTAAAATTAATGGTGAAATGAGCGTTCAAGATATTAGTATTAACCCAAAATACTTAAGCGATACCGATATTAAAAAATTAGAGTCCGATCTTATTAAAGCCATTAATCAAGCCACGGATGCCGCTAAAAAAGAGGCCAATACATTATTATCTAAGGCCACGGGTGGCTTAAACCTGCCTGGCTTATAAGCACTTGGAATCACCGCTTGCCCCGCTAATTAAGCAGCTACAACGACTGCCTGGCATTGGGCCTCGATCCGCTGAGCGGCTGGCGTTTGTTTTGCTTTCATGGTCCAAAACCGATGTACACCTGTTCTCTAGCACACTAGTCGATACGCATCAGTCCATTATTTATTGCGAGACATGCTTTAATATTTGTATAACTAGCCCCTGCTCAATCTGTTGTGACGCCCGGCGTGCTACCACAAGCTTATGTGTAGTAGCGTATCCACAAGATATCGTAGCGCTTAGCAAAACCAATGTCTATAATGGCCTATTTCATGTGTTAGGCGGTCTGATTTCCCCCCTGGATGGCATTCAGCCTGATATGCTGCGCGTTCAGGAGCTCTTGAGTCGCATTCAGACTGGATCATACTCTGAAGTTATTTTAGCCATTAGCCCTACACTAGAAGGCGACGCAACTAGCTTATATTTAACCGATTGTTTGGCTCGGTTTTCTAGCATTTCTGTCACTACGTTGGCATTTGGATTGCCTGTTGGTGCACAGCTCGATTATGCAGACCCTCTAACGCTTCAACGATCGCTCGAACAACGCAGGCGTATATGATACACTAGTAAAGCGTTGCGGGAGTAGCTCAGTTGGTAGAGCATCAGCCTTCCAAGCTGAATGTCGCGAGTTCGACCCTCGTCTCCCGCTCCAAAATACAACCCAATTGCTGGGATACGAGGAGTTTATTATGGTCAAGCCACCGCTCACAGACTTTATCAACACCCATTACCATCACTTTAATGCCCAGGCATTAAAACAGGCGGCTCAGGGCTATATCGACCACCATCATGCCGGTAAACGCATGATGATTACCTTAGCGGGGGCTATGAGCACCGCTGAATTGGGGCGGTCATTGGCACCAATGATTCGAGCCGGATTGGTCGATGCCATTTGCTGTACCGGTGCTAATTTAGAAGAAGATTTGTTTAGAGCGGTTGCCCATTCCCATTATCAATCTATTCCAGATTATCGAGAGCTTCGTGCCGCCGATGAAAAAGCCCTTCACGATGCTGGATTTAACCGTGTAACCGATACCTGTATTCCAGAAGTCGAAGCCATGCGCTGTATTGAAGCCCCCTTAATCGCTGCTTGGAAATCCGCGTCTATTAATCATGACCGGCGGTTGCCTCATGATTATGTTTACACCTTAGTTCAACAGCTAGCCGCAAATGGTTCTTTTCAAGTGCCGCTAGACACTAGTTGGGTATTGGCAGCGGCTGAGCATCAGCTGCCCCTCTATGTCCCCGGATGGGAAGACTCAACATTGGGCAACTTTTGCGTCGCTGCCAGTCGTCGGGGCGATTGCAGCCTGGATTGTGTATTATCTGGGCTACACTACATGGATCACCTCATTGATTGGTACACGCGCACAACTGCGCATACGTCCGTTGGTTTTTTTCAAGTGGGCGGTGGTATTTCTGGCGATTTTCCCATATGCGCCGTTCCGCTAATTAATCAAGATCTACAAGAGTCCGTTCCTTTATGGTCTTACTTTTGCCAAATCACCGATGCGACTGAAAGCTATGGTGGCTACTCAGGCGCGCACCCAAATGAAAAAATTACATGGGGAAAACTGGATGCCTCCACGCCACGATTTGTTATTCATAGCGATGCCAGCATTGTGGCCCCCTTGCTGTTCCAAGCGGTACTTGAAAATACCTAATTGCGAAATACTTGGCGGGGACTGTGAGCACATCGATTGTATTTATATCCGATAACTATTTGGCATTTACCAAACTATGCTACGAACTGCGCCAAAACTATACCGTGTTGGTTCAAGAAACGACAAGCATTCAAACTACGCCATTAACGGGGTTTCATTGCGCAATTATTGATTACACCAGTGGGGAACTTCCACTCAAAGAAAAACCCCCAATATTTACAATTGGCCTGGTTCAAGACACCGGCATGCAGGCAGTCGTTCAATTACTCAAATTAACTGACTTAACACTGAGTAGTGAAACAACCTCTGACGATTTGCACCCATACCTTCAGCCCACTTACCAACAGTTTATTCAAACTGCGAGTATTCCAACCCAATCCAGCGTACTCTTAATTGGCGACTTTGCTGACTGTTTATCTAAATTTAATGCTCAATTATTGCCTTTTAACTGTATCCATGCCCCAACCCCGTTACTTGGCATAACACACTGGCGAAACCATACTAAATCGATCCATCTCGTTATTGTGGACCATACGGTTGACGATCCGCTACTCCACCATGAGTTTCAATTTAGCTACAGCACCATTATTGTGTATCATCCGCATCCAAATGTCCCCACCTTGCAATACTTTGAGCGTGGTTATCACGGAATTATTGGCCATCCCAATGATCTAATTCCAGAACTTCTTGACATCGCCACTATGCCTAAGCCCATGGTTTCAAGCCAGCAAAATGCGACCTTTATTATGGAAGATATTCACCAAAAACGAACAAAAAAACTTACCCAAGACTACCAACGACTGCCCGCTGTGTACCAGGAAACCATTCAACGATCTATGGCAATCCCAAGAATTGAAGCCACTACGTTTAAAGACACCCTAAACACCCTATGCCAGGACACCGGGCACTCCAAGCCTATCTATCAGCCCCAACCCGTTTTATTTATCGGTGATGCCCTAAAACCTGTAGTCAGCCAGCTCAATACTCAGCGCATTATTCCCAGTGTTGTTCCCACAATTGAGGCCGCAATGAGCGCAATTAAAACCACGGATTTTTCCGCCATCGTTACGCCAATTATGCTGCCTGATGGCATGATCCACGATTGGCTAGGGCTCATTTATGAGCACTTGTTTATTCGCAATATTGTGGCTAAAACAATCGTTATTAATCACGATCATAGACTAAAAACAAAAACGCAATTAATGCGGCGTCATGTTAATTATCAGCTTCAAGACCCGGTGGGGCCTAACCAACTGCTCGCAATTTTAGAACCCTGGGCCCTCGAGTTTTTTTACATCCAATCGTGCTATACCTTGTTGGATTTATTAATAAAAAAACCACTCAACCAGCCATTAAAGTCTGCGCTTTACACGAACTTAGATCCCGTGTTTATTTCACTGCTATAATTTTTTTGCTATACTAATAGCTGATTTTCATGAACATTGATACCTTTCACAAAGAAATGGATCTTGCGGGTCGTATTCAGCAAGGCCTTTTATCCTTTCAAAACCAGTCCTATGAATTGGCCGGATTAACCATTGCTAAGCAAAGTTTAGCGGCCAACCGCATTGGTGGCGATTTTTACTTGTTTGGCGCGCCTCAGCAATTGCCCCTGCATGCCGATGAATTCTTACCCGGTGTCGTGCATTATGGGGCAGAGTCCGATACGGCTATTTCTATGGTTGTTGGGGATGTCACCGGCCATGGCATTGGTTCAGCCTTGGTCATGGCGTTATGCGTGGCCTTGTTTTCTGATATTATTAAACATAATCATAGCCCAGGGGATATTTTAAAACTGGCCAATGAAAAGCTATGTGCCCTATTGCCCACTGATTCTTTGTATTTTGTTACTGCGTATGTGGCTACGTTTTTTCCCCGATCACAAAAAATAATATTTAGCCAGGCGGGACACCCCCCCGGCTGGTTATTGTCTAATACTGGGGACTTAACCCCGTTATCCTGCACCAATAGTTTTTTAGGACTATATACCGATGAGGCCTTTGACGAAGCCAGCCATGAATTAAGTCCAGGCGACCGAATTATGCTGTATACCGATGGTTTATCTGAGGCGACTAAACCCAATGGGCAGCGATTAACTGAATCCGGTTTGTGCGATTTGTTTCAGCAACATATCCACAAATCGCTGGACGAAACTCTGAGTAAAATCTTTGAATCTGTTAAACAAAAAAACACCCCCATTTCCGATGATCAAACCTTGGTGCTTATTGAGACCTTGGATACAGATACTGACTAACCGAATTCAAATATTATTTTTTTGCAATCACTGCTACACTATACATTATGTTGAAAAAAAAAATACCCGTAAAAAGCCATACCGCTACTCATGTTAAAAATAACCATGAATATTTAATTGATGAATCTAGTCTTTACTTAAGCGTGGGCTCTGGTCCAGTCCAAGAACACCGCATTATTCCCCAAAAACAGCACCATTGGATTTCCGGGTATTGCTGGTTGACGCACCAACACAGTGTAACGATTGACGCCACTGAAACTGACAACCACTACCATGCAACACCGGTAACACCCGCCCCCTGTTCATTAGAGTCAGCCGCTGTAGCAATAAAAAAAACAACATTAATTTACGCCATTCACGCGTTTCAAACCGCTAGTTTTTTTTATAAAGATACAAGTATAACCCATAGTGCCGCCATCTTAGATACTCAAGCAACGCTAATTGCCAGTGGCCAAGATCTAAGCACCGAGCACGCGCTTTACAAAGCCGTCGGCCATTGGCTCAATACCAACACCCCACCCATTACTATGCTTATGATATCTGGAGCCATTACTCAATCCATTGTCCAGTATGCCCAGCACTTGGGGTGCTATTGGATTATCTCTCGGTTGGCACCCACCCATGCCGCTTATACCCAAGCACAAGCAATGGGTATTGGGATTATTGGTTTTGCCCGAATTAATCGGTTTTCTGTATTTTGTTTGCCACCAATACACAATGCTATAATAGGCTCCTGAATGTCGATAATTGCACACCCATTTGTATCCAACCAACCCGATGTTTTGCATTGGCTAAATAGCCACTTGCATACCCTCCCTTTCTACTCATCGGTAGATATTCGATACGCTGGTTTTAAAATTGCTGTTGTGGATCATAATTTATTCCCTGCTGGATTTAATAATTTATCTCATATTCATCGCTGTCAAACAGTCAATGCCTTTCAAGCCGCATTCAATCACTATAAAGTTTATGGCGAAACCGTGGTGTTATTGTGTGAGACCCATACCCGAAACACCTGGTATTTAGAAAACATTCGAGTTCTTGCAGACTTAATTAGTGCGGCTGGTTTTCAAGTCATGATTAGTATGATATTACCCGATATCGATACTGAGCTTGAATGCCATACGGCTACCTTTCAAACTATTTTAATACACCCCTTTCATACGCTTAAGCACTATGATGCGATTATCTTAAATAACGATTTGACGGCTGGAATTCCCGATAGTTTGGCCAACACATCGGTACCCATTATTCCATCCATGCAAGCGGGATGGCATACGCGCTTGAAATCCGAGCACTTTAGCATGGCCAACCAACTTATTCACACCATTGCAAATAAATTGTCGGTCGACCCATGGCTATATTCAACACTATTTGATGTCGCGGATATTTGCTCCATTAATGACCCCGAATCCCGAGTGTGCTTGCATCAAAAAGCACAAGCTCTATTTGCTAGTATTCAATCCAAATACACCGAATATGGCATCGACCAGAACCCCTTTATATTTCTAAAGTCGGATCATGGAACTTATGGCATGGGCATTCAAGTTATTGAACACCCGGACGATATCTTGACGTTAAATCGGAAAAGTCGCAACGCGCTGAGTAAAGGCAAGTCCGCCAAACCCATCCAACGACTGCTTCTACAAGAAGGGGTTCCGTCAATTCAAACCAACAATGGAAAAACGGCCGAAGCCTGCATCTACAGTGTCATGAATCACTGCATTGGCGGTTTTTATCGGCTACACACTCATGAAAGCCGTAACAACTTAAATAAAACAGGTATGACCTTTGGCCCCATTGATGACATGCCTTCTGATGTGTATCAACTGCACGTCACACTGGCTCAAGTGGCAAACGTCGCAGCTGCCCATGAATTGGTGTCCATGGCATGAATATTATATTCTTAATGGATCCGTTAACCACCTGTGTGCCCGAAAAAGACACCAGCTTGGGGCTTATGCTTAGTGCTCAAGCCGCCGGTCATCGTATTTATTACTGGGCACCCGAGCATGTGGGTTATGGACAATCGACACTCTCTGTTATTGAACTATCGGTTCAGTCTAATTCAGAAAATCCCTTTTGTACACAAACGCCTATTGAATTACCCCTATCGCACTGTGATGTCATCTGGATTCGATTAAACCCTCCATTTGACCACCGCTACTTACAACTTACCTGGCTATTGGATCAGCTGCCCAAGCATATTCGCATTATTAATAGCACGCATGGGTTACGTACAGTAAATGAGAAACTATGGACATTGCAATTTTCAGACCATATACCCGATACCCAAGTCACCTCTCAGATGCGCGATTATTTAACATTTTTAGATACTCATAAAACCGTTATTATAAAACCAACTGATCATTTTGGAGGGCATGGCATTTTTAAACTGCACCATACCGATACCAATCGATCGGTTGCTTTTGAATTACTAAGTCACGGTGAAACGCAACCCGTCATTGTTCAGGCTATGGTCCCAGAAGCGCGTTATGGTGATAAACGTATATTACTCCTGAATGGCACTCCCCTTGGCGCCGTGATGCGTCGCCAAACTGGCAATGATCATCGGCATAATTTAGCCGCTGGGGGCTGTGCCGAGCCCACCGAAATTACCGCCAGTGATCGTGCGATCATTCACACAGTAGCGCCTGCCTTAATCGCATTAGACCTCCCCTTTGTGGGATTGGATGTCTTGGGCGATCGTCTCATTGAAGTGAATGTGACGTCCCCCACATGTTTACGAGAATTATCCGCATTTAATGGCCGGGACATGGGCCTTGATATTATTGAATGGCTGACTCAGTCACTCGACACCTAGTGCTTACAACTCGTCGCGACCTGTCTGTGCTCCCTGGCAGGAAACAAACTCCAACAACTTCATAATCTCCCCAATAGTTCTCAACTGCTGAAAGCGTTCATTGTGAATAACACGCAACATGTGTTGCATCGCCTGAATGGCATCGGGTTTTGATTCTGATTCATTTAAAACAGCTTGAACCAACCCTATCTTAGCATCAAATTTTGGCTCTGATTCAATGTCATGAATCAATCGAATTAAGCGAACATCTAAGCTCATTTTAACATTTATTTGCTCTTTTTCTTGTGTCATACTGGATGGATACCCCCTCATAAATAATTATAAACATATAAAACTGGCTTTACTGCTGCAACGCAGGCACAATCGCTTGCAGCCACTGCGATACTTGATTGGCTGTGTGCCCCTCACTGTACACTCGAACCACGGGCTCCGTTCCCGAACATCGCCATAGCACCCACCCATTGTCTAAACTAACTTTAATGCCATCGACACGATTCACCGCGCCATGCTTCCCCAAGACTGATAAAACATGGGTTAAATTGTCTCCAGATGCAATGCGTTGTTTCTGATCATCGGATACTGTTATTGCCGTTTCACGAAAGAAAAAAGATCCATATCGACTCAATGTATCCCGATGCTGCGCCACGGACTGCCCCGTGTTGCCTACAATTACAGCCATTAGAACTGCTGGTAAAAACCCGCATTTTTCATAAGTATGCCACGAGGCGGATACTCCCCCTGATGACTCAACGGCAAACACAGTGCCTGCTTGCTCACACTCAAAAACGGGAGAAAAATGTTTAAATCCAACCGCAGTTTCATAGTACGCGCATCCATGGTATTGGCAAAATGCTTGAACGAGTCCGGATGAAGCGACTGTAGTAGCCACCCCAGCTAGCCCATGCCCATGGTTCACCCAATACTGCGCAATAATTATGCATATTTGCTCCGGTGAACAGGCAACTCCATCAGCATCCACTATCGCAAACCGGTCCGCATCCGGGTCATGCGCAACCCCAAATATAGCGCCCGCCGCGCGCACTGTGTCCCCTACAGTGGCCAATACTGACTCGGATACCGGGTTGGGATCAAGCCCTCCAAAATCTGACCGTGGTTCGGCATGGCAATGAATAATATCTAGCCCAAGCGCAGCTCCCAATGCCCGCCATGTTTGTGCCGAAGTACCATGGCGATGATCCACCACAATCGGCCCGGCAATTTTGGGTCGCCCAAAACGATCGTTAATTGCGGACACCAACCGGTGAGCAAACGCCTCCACAAACGATACCGTTTGCCCATCTACGGGAAGTACGGGCGCTTGGCTTGGCGCCGTATTGGCTATGGTTTGAATATCAGTGGTCAGTGCAGCCGGGGCGGGGGCTCCATTGGCAACGTTAATTTTTAACCCATTGTACTGAGGTGGATTATGCGATGCCGTTAGCATAATCCCAAGCCCAGCGCCCTGCGCCCGAATTGTATCAGACACCACCGGCGTTGGGACGGGTTGATCGGACACCTGAACGCGCAGTCCCGCCTGAATTAATCGAGTGGCAACTTGCATAGCATACCCGGTTTTTCCAGAATTTCCCGTTCGGCAATCGTATCCAACAATTACATGCTTGGGCCATGCTTTTTTGCGTATTATTTGTACAACAGCATACACAATTGCGTCTACATGCGCTGTAGTAAACGTGTCACCAATAATGCCCCGATGCCCCGATGTGCCAAATTGAACATGAACTTTTGTACAATCACTCATATTCGCTATAATGCCACAGGCTTTGTGTTTTCTCAACCACTACTTATCTTATCAATGCATTAAACCCACTATTGTAATCAACTGTTGTGATCCGTTTTTTAAGTTTGCATTGGATAAAATTCAAGCGCCGCACTATTAATGCAAAAGCGCCGCCCGTTATTGGGGCCATCGGGAAATACATGGCCCAAATGAATGGACGACTTGGGCGCACGGACCTCTGTGCGACAATGCCCTAACGCATAGTCCTCAACCTCAACCATGGGCACCAGCGATGCCGTAAAACTAGGCCAACCCGTCCCAGAGTCGTATTTATCTTGACTATGAAACAGCGGCTCCCCAGACACACAGTCCACATACACACCCGTCGCCTTGTGATCCCAATAGGCATTGTCAAAAGGCGGCTCCGTACCCCCCTGAATGACGTGACGCTGGATGTTTGTTATTGATGTGTCCCGCTGCTGCTGAATACCCCATGCACGGCCAGACCCCTGATAATACTGTGCATAAGCCTCTGGGTAATTAGCGGCATACCCTTGATGCGGTGGCTCAGCCACTGTCATTGGCATAGCCGGACGAATCTGTGTAACACATGGCGTTTGCATACGCTGTGCATACTGAGTAACAGCAAACTCTGCATACGAACGCTGCTGCGAATCATAATAGAATAGTGTCGAGGCATACTGCGGGCCTCGATCCGAAAATTGCCCCTCTAAATCGGACGGGTCGTGATGGTTTAAAAAAATATTAACCAGTACCGCATATGAAATTTGTGTCGAATCGTACTGGATATGCACCACCTCCACATAGCCACTGTGGCCCGTACACACATCGGCATACGTTGGGTTTGGGGATGTCCCCCCCATGTAGCCAACCGTACACTCAATAACCCCATAAATTAAAAATGGGGATTCCATACACCAAAAACAACCACCCCCAAATGTTGCGGTTTGGATCAACGAATTATCCAAAAAACCGCAACAAGGCGTATACCAAAACACCGGTTACAGACACATAAAACCACAGTGGCCACGTCCATCGCGCCAAGCGTTTATGGTATGCAATTTGATCGGTTAGAGATAAGTAAACTGTAATTAAGATGCATGGCAACGCAACCACCGATAAAACAATATGGGAAATTAAAATAAAAAAATACACAGGTCGAATCCATCCATAGCCCAAAAAAGGCGTATCCCCATGCACCGCATGATATACACAATAACTAACTAAAAATAATGATGACATTAGACAAGCACCCAGCATCCAAAATCGATGGCAGCGAATGCGTTTTTTCAAAATCGCGGCTAAGCCCAAGCACAAGCATAGCGTTGCCGCGCCATTCAATAGCGCATTCACCAATGGCAACAACTGAATCAGCGGATGATTGCCTGAAATTGAAAAAACATTACCATAAATCAATACAAACAATCCAATTATGGCAAGGGCACTAAACCCAAGTAAACCCATAATAACTGTTTTGTTTTTCATATCTTTAGTTTACTTCAAAAACCGCTTAGGCAAAAGTCCCAAGTACATAAAAAACCCATTGACCAAATAAAACCCAATCAGCCACCCCATAGATTTATTCATAAAGCCATAGGCATGCAAGCCAATCCCCAACATGTTCACCCCGAACCATGAAAACGCAACAACACTATTCCCAGCAATGGCAAGTACCATCAATCCGCGATTTTTAATCCAGCCGGCTAACCGTGCATGCAAAATAATAGCCCCCCACAACACCACCAATAACGCCCCATTTTCTTTAGGGTCCCACCCCCAAAACCGCCCCCAACTTTGATCCGCCCAAATACCCCCTAGAATCGTTCCAACACTGCTCAGTGATAACCCAACCATAACAATAATTAAAGTTAATCGAACTAAATCAGCGGATTGCTTCTCAAAGGAATGATCCACCAACCGGCGGACCACATAATACATACCCAAAAATCCGGCCAATAGCATCGCACTATACCCCAAAGTCATGATGACAACATGCGTACTTAACCAAAAATTAGTATCCAAAACGGCTTGCAGCATTTCCAAAGTGTCTCCCTGAATTGATAGATGATGCGCAATAATTAATGTTAAAAAGTTAATAACCAAAGAAAAAAACAGCACGATAGAGCGGTTTGCCGAAGACTGAATACGCGGCCCAATACTTAACGCCAAGGCTAGAACACCCCATCCAACAAATACAGCCGATGAGTATAAATTAGTGACCGGCGGTCGATTTTCAATCACCATTCGGCACAGGAGCCCCACACTGTGAAGCCCGAACGCCCAGGCTGTTGTTACAAAAATACCCTGAGCCATCCACCCAATCCGGTAACTCCCCAGTATCATAATCATAACCAAGCTGTACCAAACCAACGCCTGATAAAATACCATAGACCGATTAAGAACCGATTCTAGCGTCACCCGAGATACCAGAGACGCGCGATGTGCGTGTGCAATTCGGGTCACACCGTCCCCATCCGACGCGCGATATGCTGGCACTAATTCAGCCACACCCTCCGCAACTGAGAAATAGGCTAGGCGATCCCGCAACGCTGTTGCAATCTCAGGCGATAACTGAGTGCCTGTCTCCAACTGCAGTGTGTTTTTTAACCGAATATACAACTGCATTTGATCATCCAATCGAATGACGGCTTGCTGAAAGGCATCCCGAAGGGGCACCTCTATGCTTCGAAACTGTTCAGCCAATTCAATCAACCGTTGGTAGTACGGTTCAATACGCTGAAACGACATTCGATGCTTTGAGGCATTGGGTAATCCCAAAAAACTATGTAGCTGACTGTGATACACCACAAAATGGGGCAAGGTGTCTGCTGTTTGAGCATCCGCCATTACCGTCATGAGCCAGGGCATGGCTTCTTGATCCCCCAGTGATTGCTTACCATGAATAAACAACAAGGCGTTGCGTGCTACGGTATCCATGGGTTGCACACGCCCATTGGCTTGCACAGGTATCCGGCTAACCGAGCCCCAATCTATATCAAGATGATCGGGGACACTCCCTGAAAAGCGTACCAATACGGCTACCAGAACCAGCACCCATGCCCAGCGTAACCACCGCCTCATCGCAATCGCCGGATCATGACTATCATATGCCATACCAAACCAACGCCCAAAACTAAACAAGAAAAATAGGGAGACCACCATACCGGGTTTTTCACCAATTGCAAAATTGATACCGTATCTGCGTCATCAAAGGATGCTTGAAAATAGGTGGTCCCCCGGTACCGCAACGGATGGTTCATATAAATATGAAATGGCTGCCGAACCGATTCATCAGTCACAACAACATCGGATGAAAAATAACTAGGAATAGACGTGCCTGTGTGCTGACGATGGGTAAATGTCATCAATGTCACTGAATAGGGATAATAATAACGGGTTGGGCGCACCGAAATGGTAGCACTATCCGCCACCCATTGGGGGTGATTCAGCCAAGAAGAGAGCAGGAATCGCCCCATATCTGTTCCGTCCTGATTGTGGATCCGTACCCATACCGCCATATGATTGCGGGCTTCAGGGCGACGATCCACCGGCCGAGGCTCCACCGAAAAATACCGACCCGCTCCTTGTGCCGATTGCCAGCGGTTAGGGTCATCCAATAATCGCAAAATACCATTGGCTAACCGCTCTTCAATTGTGATGATTAACGGGCCCATGGTTATTGAATCTGATACGCGGACATCGGCCATATCAATTTGAAAAACGTGGACGCTGTCGCCTTGCTCCTGCATAACTACCAATTCAGTATCGTGCATCGATTCGGAATACCATTTGGTATCGCCTTCGCGAATAATCATTTGACTTTCTTGAGTTACAAATCCACTCATCGCCCCCCCAATTAGCAATACCAGTAGGCTACTATGTATCAGCCATATGCCCATTTTTTTCATTGACCATTGAAACCGCTTGCTGTGGGCAAAAATCAAATTAACCCCCAACAAAAGCCCAATACTCAAGCCCCCAGGAAATACTGGCCAGCCCCGCCAATACACCAACCAGGACTTGAAATATACTTTTACCGTATAATAAATGCCCAAGTTGACCTGATCCAGTGTACCTATTAGCACCAGAAAAAAGCCCAAGACTAAGCCCACTACTGTGACCCGCAATCCCGACAACTCATTAAAAATAGTCACTGCCATCTGTTTAAATCGACGCATTATTGCTCAACCCCTAGCTGCAGTTCCGCTAAAAACGACGGCCAAACCGCCGCCATTGCTGTGAGATCTGAGCCCGTTAACTTAATAAACCATTGCTCGGATTGAACCGACTGCTGAGCAACCATCATGTGCGAATCTCCCGCACTCAATACCAGTGTATCGTATTGGCTATTTCCATACGTTTTAGATACCATTTTAGCTGTTTTAACCGGGGGTAACCCCAATTGGCGCCGCCATCGATTAACATTGGTCCCAACGGTACCGCTATTTCCTGATAATTGTGTCACTGTTAATACCATGTCGCCACGCACCAACCGCACCCGCGTCCAGGTATCCGTCGTTGTCTCCCGCTTCCATTCGGGCATATCGGGCCAATAAAACCCCCATACCAATCGTTTGTATGCTGGGTAATCGGGCCCGGCACTCGGGTGACCAATCGCCCGGTTAACGTGTACTCGATGCGACGGTATATCATAGTGACGCACAACGGGTTGACACCCCCCTATCCCCACACAAATCAGGACCACCATCAGGCAATATAGTCGCATTGTCATGACAGGTGTTTGAGCACGGTATCGCCAACCGCTACGGTAGACATACCCATTTTCCCCGCCTGCATACTCAGCATTTGGGGGGTTGTTTTTGCAATTGCCTGATCCACCTGAATGGCTGCCTCTGAGTGTCCCAAGTGATCCAGCATCAGACCCACAGCCCCAATAGCCGCTAGCGGATTGATTTCATTTTTACCTGTAAATAAAGGCGCTGTACCCCCGATGGGTTCAAACATTGACACGCCCTCGGGATTTAAATTGCCGCCGGGCGCAATACCCATACCCCCCTGTGTAGTAGCCGCTAAATCCGTAATAATATCCCCAAACATATTGGTAGTCACAATAACATCAAACCGCGCCGGGTCCTCAACCATATAAATGCATACGGCATCGACATGCACATAATCAACAATCACATGGGGATACTGGCGTTTCATTTCAGATAAAACGCGGTCCCACAAATCAAACACATACGTCAACACATTGCTTTTCCCACATAACGTTAATTTGGCTCGGTATCCCGCTGCCTGCTGTTCTTGTGTTAACCCTGACCATGGAGCCGTCGCATGCCGCCGAAGCGCATACTCAAACGCATACCGCAAGCAGCGTTCAACTTGGTCATATGTGTACACCATAGTTTGCTCCGCCACTTCTTGCTGAGTCCCCGCCTGAATTTGACGACCAACACCCGTATACAGTCCTCCCGTATTTTCCCGTATAACCACATAATCCATCGCCTCACAATCGCGTAGCGGCGAGCGGACCCCTGGGTACAGTTTAACTGGCCGTAAATTAATATATTGATCAAGCGAAAACCGAAGCTTTAATAAAATATCACGTTCTAACAAACCCGGAGGGGCATCGGGGTGCCCAATGGCTCCCAACACAATGGCATCGTACTGGCGTAAGGCCTCAATAGACTCATCGGTAAGCAATTCGCCCGTTCTAAAATAATGATCAGCCCCATAATTATACGCGGTTGTTTCAATCGTTAATTGATGCAATTTGGCCACACGGTCTAGTACACGCATCGCTTCACGGGTCACTTCTGGACCTGTTCCATCTCCAGGAATAACAGCTATTTTATACTTCATTATTACTCTAAATACTACCACGTTTAGATATGCCCGTATACACCATAAACAGAGTCGTTAGCTACTGCATACCCCCCTGACACACTCTATCTTAATACTAGCTAAGACACCCAAAATAACGGGCTAGCCCATTTTATCCAGACTATTCATTTAGTGCAGCAATCGCTTAGTAATCGCGCGTGCGGTTCGTTTATTCATATCGTCAGGGGAAGACTCTAAAACAGCAACACTATATCGAATGGATTCGGGGGTGTCTAGTAGCCAAATTGTACCCCCATCAACCGACACCGATATTCCCTGGTGGCGATATTCGTATACCCGATCCTCACGCGACGATACCCCAATAGCAACAACCGGAATCGACACGCCTAATTCAGGCGCAAACGCAAACCCTGATAGCGATAAATAGTAGGCTTGCATTTGTGCATACCGCCAGTCCAACCATTGGTTGTGATGAATCAACAGCGTGCCACCCGTAGTGACAACCCCCGCAACCACTGAAAGGCTTAGAATAAATCCGGCGCTTATACTGCCGCGCATACATACCCAATAATTAACGGCAGCTTGGGTGATTGTGTATCCTGATACCGGTAGTCTATTTGAATATATCCCGGCACAATCTCTACAGACCATTCCGATAGCCCACAGACTAGCGTGTAGCTATACCAGCGATTATTGCGATAGAGCCGTCGCCGTAAACACGATGTGCGAATATCGTATTGAATACGGGGCACATCGGGATGGTGTAGAGTTAACCACCCCTCCATACGGCCAAGCGCATGGGCCTGATTAACATCTTGGCGCATTTGATCCTGCCAATAATCATCATCATAGTGACGCATTACTGTTTCCACCCAATGCCCAACCGACTGATACATCGCTCGAATACTCATGCCTGCGGATGGCACTATACTCGCCAATAGCGCGATAACAATCACCAATTCTACCATCATAAACCCGGGTCGACGCATTTGACCCAACCCTTTATCGAGCATAGACAACTAGCGAACGCTTATCTGTCAGCTGGATTGAATATCGTGTGGACCCATAGGGCCCCGTGGATTGAACAACCCCATCGACACAATGCCCCGATAGCGCCAATTGCAAGCAATTATGTGCATAATCCAAGTCGTGATTCACAGTGGCTAATTGCGTGCAGTATCGGGCTGCTGAGCCAACCCCAACACGTAGGGTCGCGCATACCACAAGCGCCAATGAGATGCCCAGCATAGCATCCAAAAGAATAAACCCCGGTCGATTAATCAAGGCCGCATTCGAACTTGACCGAATCCAACACCAACCGTCACCCGGCCCTGACTCCCCACTGTAATAGTTCCCGCACGACTCGTACGACCATTGTACGTAAATCCAACCGGACGATTGTGTGAAACAGGCGACGCTACCGCTAGCGTACGAATGAACGAATTTGGACCATCGGCCACGTGAATCCGATTGGAATGCGCGTGAATGACTGTACGTTTCGCATGGGTTTTCGATACCATACGCGCCAAGACAACCTGCTGATACACCACCGGTAGATCAATCGATATACGCCCATACCACGGCAAACCAATAACCATAGCCATCACCCCCATGCTCACACATAGTTCCATCAAACCACCCATAACCAATACCCAACGCTAGCCATAAAAATAAAGGGAACAAATGGCAACCGATATGACAATGCGCAGCGACCGCGCGCTACCAAAAGCCCAAGGCCAAAACCGCTACATAAAACACCCGACCACAATGCAACATACGCCAATCCGGCTAGCCCAAAAAACCCACCCAAAACGCCCATCAGCCACACATCGCCATCGCCCATCATCGGTTGTTTATACACCCAATGACTGAGCCAATAAAGGCTTCCGAAGGCAAGCCACCCACCCACAATATCACCAATTCCACTCCCCACAGTTCCATTCGCTATATGGTGAATAATGGCTAACACACCCAACGCCGTCACGCCCACTACTGAGACAAGTCCCGTTCGAGCATCTGCAATTGCCATGCTCATTAGCACACAAAAAAACAGCACTGCAACTAAGAGCGTCATGTTTTACTTTATAATAAAAAACCTAACTTATGTCAAGCGTTACTTAGCCTTTCTTTAAATACCCCTCGCGCACTCGATGCGCTTTTGAACTAAATATGTTCTTGAACTAGATCGGCCAATGCTTGGCGACTGCGGTACCCCCGAACCCGAGATACAACGGTGTGTTCTCGATTCAAAACATAGAGTGTCGGCACTGCGTCCACCGCACCGTATTGCTCCAAAATCTTGGGGTCCGCCATAACTATGGGATAGTCAATCCCTTGTTCAATTTTATAAGCTTTTACCACAGCGGGGTCTTTATCAATAGAAACGGCAATAATTTGAAGCCCTTTAGACTTGTATTGATCATAAAATGCCTGAATTTCAGGATTCATAGCCGAACAACTCCCACACCATGTCGCAAAAAACTTAACCAACACAACCTGTCCATCATAGTCCGATAGCCGAACCGGTTGTCCGTCATGAACGGCTGGCCGCACAAACTGAATAGCGTCTCGCTTTAACAATGGAACGGCTTTATCAACGTTGCTAGCCGATGGTCCGCACCCAGAAAGACCAGCGATCACCGCTACAACCCCTATACTAACTATCCAAAATTGACGCTTTATTTTAATCATAATAACTAAATTTAATTATAGCCAATTGAGCGCTGGTTTTCAACGCGTAATTCTGTAGCCGAAATACCCCTACCTGCGCGGTGTGCGTGAATTCGTGAATTATGGTATACTTAAAAGTATGTTTGGATCAACTGAATTAATGATTATTGTTGTAGTTGTTTTGGTATTGTTTGGATCCGCAGCCGTCCCAAAATTTGCCCGTTCATTGGGACAGGCTAAGTCTGAGTTCGAAAAAGGGCTCAAAAAACCCACTAAGCCCGATACTTCCGACTCCGATAAGCACACACTTTCGTGACCCCCCTCCAACACTTGGGGAGAATCATTGTTTTATCCGGACCTTCCGGTGTTGGAAAAGGATCCGTTATTGCGCCTGTTTTAGCACAGTTTCCTACTATTCATTTGGCATTGTCTGCCACCACACGTCCCCAACGCACTGGCGAATTTGACGGCACTCATTACCACTTTAAAACTGATGCCGAATTTGACCAGCTGATTCAAGACAACTGTTTTTTGGAGTGGTGCCACGTGCACAAACATCGCTATGGCACGCTTAAAGATACGGTAAACACTACCATTCAAACTGGTCACCACAGCCTTATTGAAATTGACACCCAGGGGTTTAAAAAAATTCGCCAACACTGTACCCCCATATCCATTTTTATTGCCCCGCCTAGCCTGGCTGTTTTAGCCGAGCGACTAACCAATCGCCAAACCGAAAGCCCCCACGACATTGACAGTCGATTGGCCGTAGCAAAAGTCGAACTTGAAAGTCAGGCTGATTACACGTATACTATAGTAAATTTAGATCTTGCTGAAGCCCAGCGCCAGCTAATAGAGATCTTAAAAAAGGAGCTTATATGAACTTGTCCGATGCCGAAAGAAAAGATCTAATACTAACCCACTTATCACGGGAATATCCCAACCATTTTTTATTAACAAAAGCCGTTGCTATTCGAGCTCGTGAGCTAAAGTCCGGTTCAACGCCCCTCCTTGATGGGTTTACGGATGATCAAGCCCGTAATCAATCGGTTCTGGTTGCTTTGGAAGAATTTTATGAAAAAAAGTTAATTATTCAAAATGACCAACCTGAACCAATTATTGCCGAAGAAAAAATAACTAAAAAAGCTAAACCAACGACTGAGCCATTGGACGTTGAAACGCCTGCATAATTGAGAGTTTTATTTGGGATTACCGGCAGCATTTCTGCTTATAAATCTTTAAATACCATTCGTCTTTTAATCAAAGCAGGGCATTCTGTAACCCCCATTCTAACGCATGCTAGCTTGCGATTTGTCACACCTTGGTCTCTGGAAGCCTTGGCTCAAACCCCCCCTGTTACTCCCAATGGTGAGTATGCCAATCATATCGAATTAGCTGGAGACTGCTTAATTATTGCCCCCGCCACCGCCAATAGTTTAGCAAAGTATGCCCACGGTATTGCTGATGACCCCTTAAGCACTTTAGCCCTATCGTTTACTGGCCCCAAGATTATTTCACCCGCCATGCACGACAGTATGATTCGACATCCGGCTACCCAACGCAATTTAGACCAACTCCGTGCTGATGGCTGGTTAGTCATCGGCCCGGATACCGGGGACTTGTCTGGAATGGATCACGGCGAAGGGCGACTGGTTGATTCTGAGTTGCTGGCCCTGGCAGTAAGCCTATGTGCCACCGCCACTCCACCCCAACGACCCCACGATCATATTGTCATTACCGCCGGTGGCACGCAAGTCCCCATCGATGCCGTACGTGTCATTACCAACCAGTCATCCGGACGTTGGGGCGAAATGATGGCCCATGTGGCCAGCTTATCTGGTGCGCGCGTCACCTTAATTACAAGCCAACCCCTGCGAATTCACAACCCCCACATCACAGTAATTCCCGTCAAAACCGTCTCCGAGCTTCAAAATGAGCTAACCGTGCGTGTTGAGTCCGCCACTCATCTGTATATGATGGCGGCTGTATCTGATTTCTCTGTGCCCATGAGTGTGTCCAAGCGGTCTCGCACCAATTCTGAGGCCTTGCCCCTAACCCCTACAGTGGATATTTTAGCCCATTTAACGACACCCAGTCATACAATTCGTGTTGGGTTTTGCTTAGAAACAGATAATTTAGAAGCGAAAACCGCCAAAAAACGTATTCAAAAATCGTGCGACTATATGATTGGAAATACAGCTAGCACTATTGGAAAAGCCAACCGATCTTTTTTGATTTTAGGCCCAACAGCCACGACACCCTATACTGATATGCCCCTCGAGTTTGCCGCTCAATCAGTCCTATCCGCGACACACTATCGAACAACTTAAAAGGCTTGCCCCACTGTGAAGTACGCGTGCCAATACGCATTGCCGCGCGCAACATCCAATCGGAATAGGCCAATGCGACTTACATACCGTGCCCCTGCCCCGTACCCAACTAGTGTGTGAATAGGCTCTGATTTATAGTAACTATCTCCAGCGTCTAGAAAAAACACCCATTGCCATTGCGTTGACCATGCATACCGATATTCCAACGATGTGAGTAACACCCGATCTCCCATAAACTCAGCATATCTATATCCACGCAAGGTATTGGCACCCCCCAACACGTATTGTTGTATCTGAGTATTGGCATCCAGTCGTTCCAAATACCCGTAGTAATTTCGTATCCCGACCACATGCTTAGCTCGAATGGGATAAAAAAGGGCTTGGTTAATGGTGAACTTACTGTAATTCACACCCGGCACTGCCATACCTAAAAGATCACCCCCTCGCTCATAGTCGACCTGCGCGTACGCACCGCGCGTTGGATTCGTCGCATTGTCCAAGCCTTGAACTGCAAACCGCCATCGGATAGCTTCCGCATTATAAGCCCTAAATTCATTCAATCTTACCGGCGAAACAAAACTTTTTTTATACTGGACCGATACTAAATATGGGTCAAATACATGCCCAATCGCTACGCGCCACCCCTTTACACGCGACGCAATTAAATTATTTCGAACCCCTAGACGCTGCTCTTTGGCGACGATATCTCCAGTCATAAATACTGGATACCGATTAAATAGCCAAGGTTGGTGGTACTGCAGTTGATAATAACTAGCCGCCACCGTATCTTCCCAACCAATTTGAGAGTGTATTGATACCGAATCACTGTTAATCAGCGTATGGTAATGCTTGAGCTCCACCATTGTTGCAAACGATGCATCTGTTTGCTCAAGCCCCAGACTTAGCCGATTACTGTCCGTATCCGTCACAAACAAATCGACGTTCACTCGATTATCTTGAGTAACCGTTGGGTAACTATGCAAACTCGTGACATACCCAAGATTGGCAATGTGTTGTTGATCCTGATCCCAATGGCGTTGATTGTACGCCATTCCCGACTGTTGCCGTATATCGCGCAGAATAATAGCCGCGGGTATCTGTTGTAATCCCTGAATATTAATACTTGCCACACGCCCTTCATTGACATGAATCTGAACGGATTGCGTGACCAAATCAATCCGCTCAACCCGAGCAAAGCGATACCCCAAGTCTCGGTATTGCTTAACAATGCGTACTTGATCCGATTGAATCATGGATAAATTAACCGGACGGTTAATTTGAGTATCCAAGTCCGCTAAAAATACCGCGCGGGACATTGCGGAAACCCCCATCAAATCAATCCGTGTCACCATTGGGTATGGATCCACGACAAACACGACTTTCTGCCCCTGCCCCTGTGCCTGAACACGCGCGGTTACTGTTCGAAATCGGCCACTGGCATACAAGCGTTGAATGTCTCGGTTTAAAGCCTCTGGGTCTAACAACTTGCCCAGCTGAACGTCCCCATCCAGGTGTGTTGCAACAGGCAGGCCCTGCAAAGACACATGCTGAACCGATACTACCCGATTGCTGGCTATGGCACCCCCCCCCAGAAGCACCCCCATTATAATAATAATTAAGCGACTAAAAAACATGATTATACTTAATAAATACTCGCGGAATAAATGCGTCATCGATAATATTTAACCGTCGCGTTTGCCCGTAGTTAACTGACAAATTTCGTCGGAGATAATAACTTAGCTCGTATTCTGATACCGGCCGGTTATCTTCATAAACACCAAAATCTGTCCGAATTCGCGCATACAACCGATCCGTTAGCTGTTCAATAAAATTGAGGCCTACCCCCGATTGCACAAACACTGATTCATCCGACTGAATAATGGCCTGTCCGGGATTATAATCGATTTGCACTTGATACAATCCGGTTCGCTTCTGAATTAGTCGCTCTACCGGTTGAAAAACTTGCGTGTTAAAAAAGGCATTGAGTCGATGTTGCCCCATTTCTTCTACCCGAACCGACCCCGATTCATTGCCCCCCGCATTATCCCGAAGGTCCCCATCCGATACCAACGCTTCAAACAGCTGATTGCCTGTTTGTTCGCTAGTAGCCAGCGCATCATACACCGTGGTTTGAAGTCTGTACTTACGCCGAAACTCCGGCAATGATGAGGGTAAAAAGGGGTATCCCACACGGTATTGCTCAAACCAAACGGATTGGGGGTTCTTGAGATCGCCCTCAATAACCGCTACCATGGCCGATTGGGCATCCTCCCGAACCACATTGGCAGACACACTGTATTGACGTACATCGCTAAATGATATCGCCCGAAACGATAAATTTGGTGGCGAACTTCCCGAAAAAACGATTCGATTAACACCTGTTTTTTGAGTATTCTGAGAAAAAAACTGATCTTGTTCCTTAGATTTCATTAATCGAAATGACCGATTAGCTACCTGTACATATCCGTCAGTTACTTGAATATAATTATACAGCGCCATGTTATTCAACGGCCCCCGAATTATTACTGGTGGATGCCCCTCCGCTAACTTTAGATCAATAGAATGCGACAGCACCGTCAATAGTGTGGGGGGCATCATATACCCAGAAACGGAAACATCCGGTCCAATGCTTAAATTTACATTCATAACCAGACTATCTCTTAGCTGTCCTGACGATTGGCTTTTTTGAGGACTCACGACTGCTTGAGCCAGCTTTATATCTCCCATTGCCATTACTTGGCCTGGATATTGGCCAATAATACGCCCAGATTGAATATAAACCCCGCCCCAAAACCGATTGGGAACCACCAGATTAAGTTGTGTGGGAGCAACCGCTACTGCCACACGAACCGACCCGGATAATCCCCCAACCACCGCGGGTAATTGGATATCAATAGGCCCTGAAACAACCAACCGATTGAGTGTGTCCATTTGAGTCCAATATACCCCCAAATCAGACAGCTCCATTCGATTATTATGAATTGCAATCACGCCATCATCAACCCCCATAAAAACCCCGTCTCCACCCACGTCTATTTGCCCCGTTGTATTGCGTAAAACCGCCGACGCTGACACTATCGTTGGCTGAGACAGACCTCCCCCAACCACAATACGAACGGGCCCGTCTGATCGCATGGATTGAAGGGCTGGCACCCAGGCCCCCAACGCGCCCCACGCACTTCCTGGCAACTGAATCGTGACCGCTATAGGCGCATCTTGCTTATTCAGCATGGCCATTAGTGGCCACTGACCCGTGACTATCGCCGGATGCCGAACTGAGTCATGATCCACGCTATGCCCCGATTCAAACACCATATACCCGTCTGGCCTTAATTGAAGTGTTTGATGCCAACGATTCAAGCGTGCATGCCCAACCTGCAGCCCCTTAACGCTTGTTTGTATGCGCGTATTATCGGAGTCATTACTCACAACAACACGTACCGCTTTGGCTTGAGCAATGCCCTCTAGACTAACCGTTTGAAAATCCAACGCACCCGTAACCGCTGGCCACGGACGCTTAGCTGTATGCTCGACTACCAATTCTCCCGATATACTGGCCGATAATTGATCCCAAATAGCCGGTTTTTTCGCATCTGCACGCTGCATGGCTAGATCTGAAACAACGGATGAAAAAGCCGATACCGCCGACTCCCCCCCCCACAAACGAGTCCCAGAATGCCCAACCCTCGGTACTATACCCTGGGGACTTGTTACCCCGACTGGTTCTACTAAATGCTTTAGGTTTAAAAACTCAATTTGTGCTTGCTTCGCCATACGCCGTAACCGCTGCCATGCTATTTGCTTTAATTTTGCTGTAACCTTCATGTCTCGTGTTTTTGAATGAATCTGACCCGATACTGACACTTCACTACCGGCCTCTCGAACACGAAAAGATTCAAGTATAACGGTATCGTTTTTTTGATGCATTGCCACCGATACAAGCGGCAGCACCAAACTGTTCACCATTAACGACTCGCACTCCGCTTGAATATCCAAATTAGAATTTTTACCCAAAACCCATTGAGATTCCTGAAACCGGCAATCCCCCAAAAAGTCACCATAGCCACTAAACCAAGGGCGAATGCTTTGCAATTGAATGCGACTTCCCGCCATTACACGAATTGTCTGCTGCGCTGCGCTGTTGCCAACATCCGCCACAAACCGGGTGCCCGGCATTCGAACCTTTAATTGACGCAATGACCACGCATCAGGACTGTACTGCCAATGGGTTTCCATGGAATCAATGGCCACCCCATTCACGTGCATGGCTGCTGCCTCTTGCCACCCCGATGCCTGCCAACGCCCATCCGCGTACACCACTTGAAATGCGCCGGACGTTTTCCCATTTTTAGCCAGCGTTGGCCCCCATTTTAAACGCGCCAGTATTGGTGGAATGGCCGTGACTCGCAGGCTAACATCCGCCGTAATACGGGTGTTGTGCCGAGCCCCTGTTACTAAAAACTCCCCACCCAAAATGCGTACCTTTCCACCGGTCAAAATTGTACGATGGGCATCGTGAACAACCGTTGCTTGAATACCCCCAACCCCAATATCAGGAAAATGAATCCCTTCCCCTGCTATCGTTGCCTGAATGCGCGCCGTTAATGGGTTGGCGATCATCTTCGGAATGGCCCCGGCTACTGATGATTGAATTGACGCCTTACCTCCCAATACGGGAATATCACGCCCCCAAACCACCAGGTCAGCATCGCCCTGCCGAGATACCTGCCCCTGAGCCTGTAAACGCCCGGTTTGGTTAACTATTATTGATGCGGTCGGAACCAAAATGGGCGCATTGGCTGAAACTATAGCAATCGCATGAATACGATCAACCGTTTGTCCCTGCCAGACGATGGTCTTGGGGGCTACAGATAGCGTCGCTGTATACCGATGCAATGGCCCCGATAAAACAACATTGGAATCCCCCAAACGTGGCGATCCTGTTACTGCAAACCGCCCCTCAATGTGCGTCGGTTGATCCGGTTCAAATGCCAAAACAACCTGTCCAGATACCGTCCCCCCCTGAACACGCCCCCCCAAAGCACTCACTGTTAATTTTTTTTGATAATACCGATACCCCACCACAGCATCCTGAATCATAGCCTGAGACAATGGTTGAACCGCCGGAAACCGTACCGAACCCACTATCGCCGGCTGAGGCAACACACCGTGAACCCGCAATACCGCCGACTGACCCACACCCGAAACTGGCAGACGAACCGCCGGAAACACCGATTCCAGAGTGCTCATCGAAACGCTTTCAGCGGTCATGTTTAAATCAATTTGTTTTGTTTGAAAGCCAATGGTTCCATGCGCCTGAACTGAGTGATCCAAAAACTTACCGGTTGTCGGGAAAAACTGCAAACCCTCTCGATTCACCCGAAACCGTGTGGTTATGGCCTGAATACTTGAATCAAAAAATGGCACGTTAATTACGGCCTGTTCTGCGTAAACATCAAATGAAAATTCAGGCTTATTTCCTAGCGCTGGATTGGGTGTGATTTTACCCGTTACAGCCGCTTTCCCGGACAAAAAATCATACCCCGGTTGATGAAAAAAATACCGCCCCCATGGGGCCACAGACACGTCTTGAGCCGATACCGTTAATTGATAGGCCTGACGCGTTTGCCAAACACCGTTCACCTTCACCAGAACCGCTGTCTCGGATTCCGATGCTGGCTGCACACGAGCGCTGGCGTTAATCACCCGTGGAGAGTCGCGAAAATCGATAGACACACGGCCCTGATTGTATCGCCGTGAAAATGGTTCTGGCAGGGGTCGCTTTAACCAGCCCCGCTGGTCCGTGATGCCACCCGAAACACCCGTAACACTGAATACCCCCCGAAAGCCCCCGCTCGATCGCGTGGAGCCAGCCGACTGTGGAAACAGGGCCTGAATCCACGCCGACAGTTCAAGGTGTTGATTCGCATTCCGAGTCACATCCACCGCCACTTGGTCCACAACCACATGGGTCAACGCGCTTAGTGGACGATGCGGCTGCAGCAACAACCGAGCCAGATTATACCGAATGCGTACCGACGCAACGGAAACTGCCAAGTCTGGCACCGCAATGCCGTCTACATGCACGTACGTTATCCCGTTGGTCCGTACCCGATCCACCACTACCGGATAATCCATGCGATGACTCAGCCACGTCGCAACCCCTTGACTCACCCGACCCTGAACCGCTGAAATATTGATCAATCCAACACCCAAAACAAAAATGCCAAGGCTCCCCACGCATCCACTAATTAAGCATTTTTTGATCGACGGATACCAACGTCTCATCATTATCTATTTAGTTTACCACTATACCGGCCTCAAATTAAACATATTCCGTCTGCATCCACCCCACCTCAAGCCCCACGGCCACGCTAACTATCGGGTCGCAACGAGCCATAATCTCCAAAAAAAGCAATTTTTGGTTTTAATAA
>DJIL01000036.1:26571-26749 GCA_002433595.1 bacterium UBP8_UBA6595
GACCCTGAACCGCTGAAATATTGAGTGAAGCTACAGCCAAAGTAATACAAAAAACACTACTCACCATAACCACAACCAAGCACTTTTTGATTAATGGGCATAAGCGTCTTAGCATTAATAATAGTTTACCACTATCACTCCGTATAAATCACCCCTCGCATTGGACTTGAAGAGATAC
>DJIL01000036.1:26890-28694 GCA_002433595.1 bacterium UBP8_UBA6595
CGTATAAACATTTATTATTTTTTAATTTGACAAAAATAATAAGTAAGCATTAAAATATAAATGCTATAATAAAATCTGTATTAAGCCGATTTTAGAATTAGTGTTTTTATAAGAAAAAATAAACAGATCGAGTAAAAAGAGAGGCAATAAGACAAATGGAAGAAAAAATAATAAGAACACAATCAACGCTCAGCCACATTGGTTTGCGCTTGGCCGTTTCAGGAATACTTGCCGTGAGCGTCAGCCTTTATTCCGCAACGAGCACACACCTATCACGCATTGAGCTTGTGGAAGCCTTGGCGCCACTCATTCCAATTGAAAAACAAATGGCCGGTGACTTTACGGATCCGTACACGGACATTGAACGCATCACGTCAACTCAGCGGTTACTTCTGAATGGGTACTTGGCCCAAAGCAACACACAGTCAGGTACCAGCACCACTCTATTCTCCCCCACGATGATTGCAACGCGGGCCCAGGCCGCTGTGATGATTCACCGCATGCTGTCTTCGACAGCCCCAAGCTGGAATGCGTCTGTCACTCAGTCCATACAGTTAGTTGACGCCACGGCTGTTCCTTGGGCCAAAAAAGCATTAAACGAGCTGGCCAATGCCGCCATCATTCAACCCATTGGGCCGGGGTATGTGTTCCCCAAGCGAGCAATTGATGCCCAAACAGCGACACAGTGGGTGGACTCAGCTCGCGTCTTTATTCCCAAGCCGGAGCCGATTGAAATTCACCCGGAGCCTACGCCATCTGAAACCCAACCCACTGCTGCCATCGTGACGGTATTGACTGAGCCGGTAACACCGACTGAGCGCGTAACGGCCCCGACAGCAATTCAAACAAGAGCAACGCAAGACCACCAATGGCAAGTCCGTGTGTACGGCAGTCTTTCATTGGGACAAAGCCCATATCAATCCAACCAACCCCCTGCGGAGGTTGCGGAAGAACGGTATGAAAAAGCCGAGACAGGCCCCCAAAGCGCAACAAACGGATCTGGATCACCCGAAAAAAAACGAACCTATGGGCTTGAAAGTGGCATTGAATTTAGTCGGAAAGTCATTGAAAAGCCCCTTTGGCTGGTCGCTGGCTACGGTTACGGGATCGTTAAGGAAACCATGCCCGCTACTACCATTAAAATGCCGGTTGTGTATTTAAAAGATAAATCAGCATCTGAAGGAGCAGCATCTGCATCTTTAAGAAATGAAGACGACGGTAATCTATATGAGATATTTCAGTTAACCGATCACTCTGTTAGAAAAACAGCTCACACGATCCGATTGGGGCTCCGGCATTCCATTTACGAAAAAACTTTACAAACAACACGTATTGAAGGCTATTGGGGTGGCGGACTAGCCATCAGCACATCGGCCATTTGGGGGTCTACGATTGAATTGCCAAAGCAAAATATAAACGAAGAGGCTATATCATCAGACTCCAAAGGGGATAGAGAGGATTATATTACTCGAGAAAAAATCCGGAGTTTCTACCATACGCAAACCCAAGCCTCTGTTTATGGTGAATTTGGCGGATTAATTCATCGAAACTTGCTGCATGTTGGGGTTCAAGCACGATTTCAGCTAAACCCTGGAGAGTTGTCCGTTGATGAAAAGGGGAATAAACGATTAACCCGAGAGATTACCAGTTTAGCCACCCTATTTGTAGGAAAGAGGTTCTAACAATGCATTTAAAAAAAACAAGTTTTACAACCGGATTTCAAGCATTTTTTAAAGATTTTTTAATAGGAGAAATAACATGAAAGTAGTAGCAGTAACAGCAGCAGCAGCAGTAACAGCAGCAG
>DJIL01000005.1 GCA_002433595.1 bacterium UBP8_UBA6595
TTTTTTTAAGCTGCGTACTTATAATGAATAGGCAAGGAATAGCTGGCGTTTAACGTTCTTGGGGTGGGCTTTCTATTTGTGCAAACTCCATAATATTATCTAAAAGAGGACTGCTCATAAAAAGATTATGATAGTGATGATTAATGACCCGCATGCTTTTTTTGACTTGATCATTCGCTATTTGTATAAACGATGGATTACTTCGTAATCGAATAGATGCAAATTGCAACGAACTTGGTGTATTTTTAACGGCTGCTTCAACGACGGCGTCATTATCTCGTAACGTATCCGATACATACTGTAAAGCTTGCCCATTATTGTTTACTGCAGATAAAACAACCTGTTTATTTTCTTTTATACAATCTGGAGCATTCTGCATTCGAAGTCCATTTTGATGTACATAGGCGTTCCAAATATCAGCGTCATTTTTTAAAAAACCTAGCATAATTATACTTATCACAAGATTGTTTAAAAAGTTTTTATATTTGCTCATGGTGGGAAATTTCTTACTTAATAATAGAGCGGCATCCCCATCACTATCTAAACCTAACGCCCATAAATATAGCGTACGCCTCTGTAAGTAACCAAGAATCCTATGTAAGTAATAAAGAATCCTATAAGACTCGTCATTTGTTTCTGTTATAGTTAATTCTGTTATAGTTAATAATGATAGTAAACTTGCTATTCCCGTTCTGTAGTAATCAGAATGAATGGAAAAAATGATAGTTTGCCATAAGATTTTATCAGAAACATTATCCCCTAAAAACAATAATGGGAGCAATTCTTTTTTTTTATCTGCTGTTCGTGAATCGAATACTATTTGATGTATTATGCTTGAATGAAAATAATCTATAAAATTATTACCTATCAATCCAGCATTAAAGTCAGCGCCTGCAATAATTAGCGCCTTAACTATCTCTTTCTCTATATTGGTAATATAACGTTTACCGTTATTTACCAATCCCCAAAGAATTGAATCGTCCTGATCATCATTTACATCTACCTTTGCCTTTATTAAAAAGCGCACCATTGGTAAGTCTCGTTTAACGACAGCAAAGCTTAAAGAACCCCGTCTAATAAGCGACGTAGAGTCTGTAGGATAATTAACTTTCCAATCAATTAGTCTTTGTAATTCTAATGCATATTTATTTATATTATAGTGTTCACGAAAAGCATTTTTAACTTTTTCAGCTATTTTTTTATCGACTATCTGCAGCTCTAATTCTTCGTCTGATTTACCGTCTAATTTTTTTTTGATATTGCCATAACTATCAATGTAACCCTTTTTATGAAAGTCCCCCCATATCTTTTTTGAAAAATCAAAATCAATCCCATCAATTTTAGAAAATGCTAATTTTGAAATATGCCCCTTGCCCTTTAAAAGAGTATCGAAAAATATAGCTCTTTCCTTAAAACCACTAATTCTTTTTAAGAAGTTTTCTGGATCGATTTCCATAAATAAACGTGCTAATTTAGGTTCACTACGACTCCAAAAATAAGAATCTCCTACAAGACTTCTCAAATCCGTATCTCCAAGTTTTTCATTAAAAATATTGGGACACAATCGAGATATTGATAAATAGAAATCTAACTCTAAATCGCTAAACTTATTTGAATTTAAACGCATAGGGTCACTACAAGCGACATCAATTGCGTCTCGTAGGGACTTGAATTCGTTTATTAATGCACTATCTATAACCTCTAAAAAGGTATGTCCAAACTTATTTTTAATCGCCCTTGTTTCAGGGTACTGTTGTATAAGAAAATTTAAAACATTTTTTCTTCCATGGGATGCAGCAAAATGCAAAGCAACACTTCCATCTTCACCTATTGGTTTAGATAATATAGATTGATTTACTTTATGTATTGCCTCAATTAAAACCAAGTCTCCTTTTTTGCAAGCTGTTTGTATTGCATCAAAATTGCCATCTTCGAAGGCTTTTTTCAAAATTTCATTTACTGGATCCCTTGCTGATATCCTTAGTGGGGGATTGAATGATGTTGATGTGGCTATTGGTTGGACGGATCCTGCTGCGGCTCTATTCCCTTCTGATGTCATGTCTGATATCATGTGTCCGTTTGTTTGATAACAACAAGCAGCCAAACCGAGTCTAATAGCGTTTAAAATAACGGAGTCCCTTTAAAAAATACAATACTTTAAAAACACAATACTTTAAAAAAACTTTAAAACCAGGCTTTTTCATAAGTCAAGCATGCCCGTTTTAATATGGATCGTAAAATCATCGGGCCAGTAGTCCCGAATAATGACTGCCTGGGGATCCCATTGGTGGCATAACCGATGGACTTGGGTGGGGTTGTAATACTGCAACCCGGGCACTTGGGACTCGCAGGATTGGCTAAGGGCATTAAATACAACCTGATGCCGAGCACGTGCCAGCAACGTTCCAATTTGCACGGCTAGATTGTGCATGGGATCGGGAATTTTCAAGCTAAACACGCCGCTGGCGACTACCACATCGGTCTGAGGAATATCAGCTAGGCTACCCGTTATAAACGTAGCGTCTGGATACCGCTTCTGGGCTAATCGAATCATTGCCGGGCTAATATCGATACCCCAGTAGTCACCCGTCCACCCCTGATCGCACAAAAAGCCATAAAAGTCCCCACGGCCACAGCCAAAATCCACAATGGACAGCGCTGGCAACGCCCTCAAAAACTGGCTAAATCGAACCGCTTGACCGGCCGAATCTTGCCACCCCAATGCGTGAATAGAATCCCCGTGTTGATGCGCTTGTCGGTTATAATACTGACGCGTATGCTTGAGAACCTGCCGATAAGCGGCGCTATACGAGCTGGCGGGCGACCAAAAGTTCCGCAATTTGGACAGCATTGAGAGCCGCTCCTTTGCGAAGATTATCCGCAACACACCAAAACACAATGCCGTTTTGGACCGATAAATCCTGTCGGATCCGCCCAATACCAACCGGATCTTGCCCCGAAAACTCTCTTGGCGTTGGATAATCCAATATTGCCGGCTCATCCACAACCACAACACCCGGAGTATTGGCTAAAAGTGTTCGCACCTCTGCCGGGTCAATGGCCTGAGCCGTCTCTACCGTCACAGCTTCGCTATGCCCAATAAACACTGGCACACGCGCACAGGTAACGCTCACTGGCAACGAAGGCTCGCCCAAAATTTTCTGAATTTCAGTAACCATCTTCATTTCTTCTTTGGTATACCCATTGTCTAAAAAACTGTCAATATGGGGAACTACATTAAACGCAATGGAATGCCTCGGCACGGCATCCGAGTGACCACTCATCAATTGAGCCGTGTGTTTCTCAAGGGAATCAATGGCTGACTTACCCGCCCCAGACACGGATTGATAGGTTGAAATAACCAAACGCGTGATGGCATATTGCTTATGAATGGGGTTTAAGGCCAAGACTAACTGAGCGGTTGAACAATTGGGGTTCGCAATAATGCCTTGATGTTGATGTATCGCATCGGGATTGACTTCAGGAACAACTAGCGGCACCGTATCGTGCATACGAAAAAAAGACGTATTGTCGACAACAATGGCGCCAGCCTGAGCGGCAATCGGCGCATACGCTTCAGATACCCCACCCCCGGCACTAAATAAAGCAATATCCACACCGGCAAAAGATTCCGGTTGCAAAGCCTCAACCAAAACCATTGTTTCGCCCACTAGTAACGACTGCCCCGCGGATCGTTCAGACGCCAACAATCGAATAGATGAAAGGGGAAAGTTTCGGTCAATTAAACAATCAATAATAGCTTGCCCCACCAATCCAGTGGCACCCACTACTGCAACTGTATATGTTTTCATTCTAGATCCTCCATAATTGATTCTAAACCATACCAAACACCGGGGTCGTTTTTCATCATCCACCGAATGGCCAGTATAACGCCCGGCATAAACGCCCCCCGATCCAGCGTATCATGACTCACAGTCACTCGCTGGCCTTGACCCCCAAAACAAATATCCAATTGCGCCAAATGACCCGGCAATCGCATGGCATGAATCGGTATTCCGGTATCATTAACCCCCCCGCGAGACCCTGGAATAAGTTCCTGACTGGTTGGAATACCCGCATTAATACTGGGCATTGCAGCGGCAATCACCGATGCCGCTTTGAGCGCTGTACCTGAAGGGGCGTCCACTTTTTGCTCATGGTGCCGTTCAATAATTTCAACATGGGGCAAGTACGTGGCGAGTTTAGCGGCTGCCTGTATCACCAGCACAGCACCAATAGAAAAGTTAGGGCAAATGAGTACACTTCGCTGGCTATCACGCACATCTGCCTCAAAATCAGCCACTTCATGCGGGTGAATACCGGTCGTCCCCACAATGGCATGACACCCGGCCTGAAGAATGGTTCGAATGGTTGTACGAATGGTGTCGGGATGTGTAAAATCCACCACAACATCGGGCGTTGTTTCAGCTAGAGAATCGGCTAGATTGTCACCCGAATCCAAACAGGCCACTAGCTCTAAGCCATCGGCCGTGTAAATCGCGCGCTGGGTTTCTTGACCCATTTTTCCGTTGGCTCCATTTATTGCAACACGACTAACGGTTTGATTTGTCATACTTCCAATAGTGTAACGTACTGACGCGCGGTTTGAAATATTGCATCGGGTGTTTGCCCCGCCACTGCAATACAGTGAATGCGTGCATGCTGCTGAGCCAAATCCAAGTACGCAGTCCGCACACGGTCATGAAATGCCATGGATTGAGCCTCTATTCGGTCCAGAGACGCACGCGCACTGGCACGAGCCAGCCCCACAGAAACGGGCAAATCGTATAAAAATGTATGATCCGGAACCAACGCGATGTGAGCCTCCAGCGCAGTCAAGACCTCAGTACTGCAGCCACGACCGCCGTGCTGATAGGCCCATGTCGAGTCCATATACCGGTCACACAACACAACATCGCCACGAGACAAAGCCGGTTGAATGACTTGATGAATATGCTCCAATCGATCCGCAAAAAAAAGCAACAACTCTGTCCGATGATCCTGAATATCACTGTCACCCAAAACCAGCCGTCGAATGTGCGCGCCAAAAGGCGTACCTCCCGGCTCCCTAGTTACAACAACGGACCGGCCATTGCGCCTAAAGTGATCGGCCCACAGCGCCAACTGTGTGGATTTCCCAGAGCCCTCAATCCCTTCAAATGTGACAAACACTACCCCTTTCGAACAAGGTCTCGCAAGTTTTTACTGGGTGAGAACGACGGGCTTTTTGTGGCTGGAACGACCAAAGTATCCCCGGTTTGCGGGTTTCGCCCAATTCGTTCAACTCGGTTGCGAACATCAAATTTTCCAAACCCAACAATAGACACGGGCTCCCCTTGAACCAATTGGCTTTTAATGAAATCAAACAACAGCTCAATCATTTCCTTCATATCATTTTTTGTAAGGTTTTTATCATACCCAAACTCGTCATACATACTTTCAATCAATTTTTTTTTGTTCATTTTTTATCAGTCCTTAATTTAAAAACTTTTCAGCACCATACTATCAAAACTCATAATTTACAATATAAATGAATACGCTAACCGCCGTCAACTGATTGGTTAATTATTGAAAACGCCAACCCTTAATTTAGCCTGTTTTTCAGTTATTTTTAACTGCTTGTATATTGGCGGTTATGCACTATATACTCTACTATATAAACACAAACGTAGACATAAAATACACTGTGTTTCGTATTATCCCCCATAGTTTTAATAGTTTTAAATTTAAGGAGTTAAACGTTATGGACATTTATGTTGGAAATATACCTTATGAATCGACGGAAGATGACATTAGCGCTTTGTTTGGCGAGCATGGCCCTGTGAAAACCGTGCGCTTCATTCGTGATTATGAAACCAAGCGGTTCAAAGGGTTTGGCTTTGTCACCATGGATAATCAGTCCGATGCAACTACCGCCATTGAAAGTCTCAATGGAAAAGAGATTAATGGTCGAGAACTAAAGATTAGCTCCGCTCAACGCTAGTTGCTAGATACTCCGCATTAAACGTGTTAGGATAAATAATTGATGGAGAGGTACCCAAGTGGCTATAAGGGGACGGTTTGCTAAACCGTTAGTGGTCGCAAGGCCAGCGAGGGTTCGAATCCCTCCCTCTCCGCCAGTAGTTTACTGTTAATTTACCTGAAGGAAGCATCCAATCAATGAGAATACCCAGCAGCCCCAACGCCACGACACAGCGAATAAATGCGTTTCTTTATTCAGTTGCCCTAACTAGCGCCCTATACATAACTGCCTATGTAACTAGCATTCTTGAAGACCGCAACAAAGTACCGTTCCCACCCCCTCAATCGGGGGGCTTCAGCATTCCCGCACCCCCTTACCCAGACGTCTCTTTTCAAGGCAATTTATCCAACAATGACACTACTCACTGAATCCTTAGGCTTTCTGGCGGCGACCTGCACAACCGCAGCGTTTATCCCCCAGGCGCTTAAAGTCATTCGAACACGAAACACCGCCGGGCTATCCCTTGGAATGTATGTGTGTTTCACGATTGGCGTTGGCTTATGGCTCGCCTATGGCTGTTTAATTGGCGACAGGGCTATTATTATTGCCAATGCCATTACACTCGTATTTGCAGCAATTATTTTGGCATTAAAGCGGATCTACAACTAGTCCTCCATCGCCAATTAATAGACATTCCGGCCATTGATGCGGTACGCTCTAAAGAATGCTTAGTGTACCTGCATTTCAATACGCACCTGCATTTCAATGTCAGGCCACTCGTGCTCAACGCCAAGTCACCCCCCCTTCACCCGCTAACCCCCTACCGAGTAAACGCCAACCCAAAGCACCCCCCCAAGCCATTGGGTTGGCCGAGAGCATAGCCAGTTCCGCATTCTATCATCAAAAAAGGCGGCCTAAACAAAGCGGCGATTAGCCCCCCCTAGCCGGGCCAAGCAAGTGCACGGAGCACGTCCAAGGCTTCTTGAAAATCCGCTTGGTCTGTACTGCTATCCCAAACCATCGCCTTATCCATCAAGACAACCGATCGCCCATTTTGTCTGAGTGCCGCCATCATAATATCGGGTTTATTCTTTATGCACTCATGCGCAAAACTCAGCGCCCACCCATTTTGATTAACGGCTGCCAGGACAACCGCACCATCTTCTTTCAATTCGTCTGAGGCAAACTCGAGGGATTTACCATTCTCCTTCACGGCTGCCAGAACAACCGCCTTAGTCGCCCGAATAGATTTAGCCTCAAACTTTAAACTAAGCCCATCCTGTTGAACCCGCTTAATCGCCAAAGCATCCAAGCGATTAGGCCCTCCCTCCCCCTTCAATTTTAGTGTTATTTCGCATGCGGTTGTACTTGTTTTTTTTGTATTCATATTGCTTATATCCTTATATATTGCTTCATACTATTTAATTTCTTTTCCCCTATTCCTGGAACACGAATCAAGCTTTCCACACTAGAATACCCCCCATGACGGTTGCGATCTAGTACAATACGCTCGGCCATTGCCGGACCAATACCGGGAATAGCGGCCAATTCCAATGCCGATGCCGTATTAATCGATATGGACACTGTCCCAGAACTTGATACCACCTGCTGATACGGAACTATAATATGCTGGCCATCTGTCATTCGACTGGCAAAATTCAACCCCGACACATCACCCCCGGGCAGAACCCCTCCCGCTTGTTTAACCACCGCCACCAACCGTGTAGTCGGCGAAACTGTGTATACCCCGGGATTTCGAACAGCCCCCGACACTTGCACCATCAACTGATAATTACCCGATGCAACGGATGCCACAATTGGCTCCAAGTTATTAATTTGAACAGGCATTACCCAATGATGATACAGACGAACCCCAATGCCAATGCCTACCATTAGCACGCCAATCGCTATCGCACGAATCACAAGCGACTCCTCGATTGAACCCACGACGGAAACTCGCGAATTTGTTCTCGGAGCCTTTGTGTTTCACGTGAAACATCGTGCGCGACAAACGCCCCCGTTTCACACCAATACACACCCGCCCGACAGGGTTGATGGGGGTACATCACCTGCATAACCAACACATAAATTGCCAACTGCCGCTGATAGTCCATTGGAAGCGGATGCTCTGGAACCCGATCAGTTTTAAAATCGACCACCCACCACACGCCATCACTATACACCAATGCATCCAAACGCCCCGACACGCAAACACGCTCGATCCAAACTGAAAACGGCCATTCGGTATGCACCAGCCCCGCCAGCAGCCAGGCATACGACACAGAGGACTGAAACCGCTCAACCAGACCCTGAAGCCTTGCGCGGTTTTTCTGGGCAAGCCCACCCCACGATTGAGCAACACTGGCATCGCTAATTGACTGAATAATTGACCGGTCCGGCTGTCGCAGCACTTGCGCAAAAACGGCATGAACCACTTCGCCAAATTGAGCCGCAAAACACCCCTCGGCCGTCGCCGTTTTTTTAACTCGCTCACACCCACGGGCAACAAAGCTATCCGGTGACACCAAATAATCCCCCAGCGCTGACACTGACACGTACTGCCGAGACGGCGGAGCCTCCCCGCGAATTAGCGTTTCTGTTGGCGCCTCGGACTCACAAACCGGCGAGCACATCCCTCCCGCAATAGAACCATTGGGGTATCGATGCCCTGCCGTTCCCACCGTCACCCACGCATCGTTTATCGTAAGAACCGCCTGCAACATATGCAACATATGCTTAGTTTTGGGCGAATCCGCAGGCACTCCCAGCATATACAAGTCGCGCTTTGCACGGGTGCACGCCACATAGAACAAGCGGCGCTCTTCGTCTAGAGCGGCCATACGGTTATGAAAATACACTTGGTCGTGTGCGTCAGCCATTGGCGGCAAATTCACTGTAACACCGTCCATCCCCATCAAGACCGGCGATTTACTACGATTAAAACTCGCATCCAACTCAGGCAAAACAACACACTCAAACTCTAGCCCTTTCGCCGAATGCATGGTCATAATATACACACCATCAGTGACCGCCATCATCGCCTGCTCCGACCCAGAATCGTGACGCATAGCATCATACCAGCTATCAATAATTGATGGCAATGCGGCCCCTGGGAATGCAAGCGCGGCCACCGCAAACCGTACCAATTGACGTATGTTAGCGCCCGCCTGTGGCGACGGGAACAGCGTCCAAACCCCCAACCCCATGACCAATTCGTTCAGCCACTCCTGAACACTGTCTACATTCGAGTCAAGCATCAACGACTGCCAAGCCGCTGCCGAGTCACCACTCAGCCTATCCAACCGACTGGGCCAATCCAACGGCACACCCCCCACCAACCCCACTAATTCAGAATTAGAAACACCCAGTTTTTCTAAAACAGCAACCCATGCCTCATGCGCATATGGATCACTAAACGCATGAATCGCATGAATCAAAAACCGTACCTCTGGCTGCTGGTAAAACCCCAAACGATCTTGGACTGAACAGGGCACACCCCGAGCGGTTAATGCCTCACGGTAAGCAGAAAACAACTTCTTCTTCCGGCACAACAGCGCAATGTCCGCCCATGAGCGACCTGGGTTTTCGGCTATATACGCATGACAGTACGCAGCAATAGCATCCATTCGCCCATCAAATGTCATTGGCATAAAGCAACACTGGACGGACCCCTTTTTTCCCGTTGTAGGAACCAGACATTGAAACTCCGGCATCCACCCATCAAACACATTATTAACAAACTCAACAACGGAATCGGAACACCGATAATTATGTGTAGACTGCGTGACCTTGCCGCCTGGAATAGACTGAATTGCCGTTGCCATTGCATAAAAAACACCGGGCTCCGCCCCCTGAAAGGAATAAATAGACTGCGCCGCATCCCCGACAATAAAGAGAGATGTTTCACGTGAAACACCCGGATCAAGCACCCCGCATGACTGAATCAGATCCCATTGATCGCCATTGGTATCTTGCGCTTCATCCAATAATACATGCTGAACACATCCACCCCCCACTTTACGAACCACCCTGCGGGCCTGCTGCATCAAATCGTCAAAGTCCAAAACCCCCTGCCCGGCCTTCAAATTCGTATAGGCCAACCGAGCGGCTTTCGCTACACGGTACAACTCTGGAATGGAACGCTTCAGACCAACTAGCGGCTTTGTCTCCGCTACCAATTGAAGCAAAATAGCCTCTAACTGATATTCCGAGCCTAGCGTCAGCGCAAACAGCCAGTCCGCATCTGCGCGTCGATACCGCTCTCGCATAACTGCCGCTACTGCTTGACGCCTTAAGTTATTGGCCGCCACGCCATCCAAAACAGAAAATGCAATTGGCCATGTCGAATTGAATGGATACAATCGTAAAATCATGGCACAGAATTGATGAACCGTCATAACTAAAACCGGCGCTGGACGCCCCAACTGCTCCTGAATTCGTCGCTTCATTTCATACGTTGACTTGTTAGTGTACGTAATCGCAACCCCCACACCCTGATCCACTATTGAACAAAACCGATTGACTAAAACTGTAGTTTTTCCCGCACCTGCGACAGCCTCTACAAACTGCCACCGTGAAAATAAATCGTCTACTGCCATCGTGTCTCCGGGCACGTTAGCCGATACGAACATTGACTACACACGGACGCCTTAATATTCACTGGTGCGCCATACGATTCGGAGCGAATCGCGTGTACTAACGCCTGCCAAAGGCTCGATTGATTCGCTTGATACGCCGCATCCAACCGCTGCATGCGCTGACTAGACGATTGAAACACACGCGCTTTCGCGCCCGCCTCCGCCAGCACAATCGATGGCTTAACCACCCCATCTTTAATGTGCCAAAAACATGCCCCAATTACCGAACGATTTGGAAAACATACCTGTGCAGCACGTATGTAAACCGACAGCTGATGATTTTTTCCATTCACTGAATCCACTTTATTCGGAAGTTTTGACCCTGTCTTAAAGTCCACGACTACCAACCCACCTGTATCCGGGTCTTCTAAAATGCAATCAATGGACCCTGAAACCGTAGCTCCAGATGCCAACGGCACGGAGTCAAACGCATACTCTGTTTGAAACAGAGCCAGCCCCATTTCCTCAAAACTTTCTAAAAACACGTCAATCAATCCCGTCGTTAACCACTCATGCCGCGCATACCGGATCCCGTGAAGTGGCCACGATTCTGTTGACAACACACCCTCAACTGCTGCGACTAAAGCCGGTCGAAGCCGCGCAGCATCTGTGCCCAATTGCTGCCGTTCATCCATCGACAATCCCGCCAAAAACACATGCATCACTCGATGCACAATAATCCCCCACAAAACGCCCAAGCGATCCACAGAAACACCCGGCATTCGCAACACATATCGGTAGTAATACAACTGCGGGCATTTGGCATACGCGTTCATAGTCGTTGCACTCAAAACCAAGTCTACGCTTGGCGGGCCAACCGGCACTTTGGGACGCGTAACGCGTGGATCGGGATAGTTTAATCCATGAATAATCGGCGGCAGCCACTCGATGGCATGATCAAACAAGCGACTGGGCGCCAATTGATCTTTTCCTACTGCATACGAAAACCATCGCTCACTTGTTGGGCATGCTGTGTAGTACGCCAAGGCGCTTCTATATTGCTCTACACAATCCGCCGCATCAATCAAGCGACCCAAATACGTGGGGGTTTCAAATCGGGGCATGGCGTCTTGATCGCACCCCAACACTAAAAGCACCGATGGTGCCGAACCCGTTCCCTCCAAAACCGACACTATCGGCACGCCGGATGTTTCACGTGAAACAACCCCTGCACTTAAGTATGCCAACAGATCATCACGTGCATGCATACCCGAATCTGGCAGCTCGATATAGCCGTCTAAAAAGGACTGAAGCGCCGCCGCCATGGCATAATAAGGCGCTGACTCAGTCGCTATATCTAGCGCACTTAACCACCGCAGCACACCGGCAACCACGTCCGCCGCCGAATCAGGAATGGTAGACACCCAGCCCTGTAAATCTTGTATTAAACCGGCAGCCGCCCCATCCAGGTCGCCGTATCGATCCAGCTTCGCCGCCTGTTGAAGAACCCCTCGATCCACGGGCTGACCGTTGTAGCTAGCGCATACTGGTGACTGCGCCACCGTCGCTATAGCCGCACTCGGGTCTGCAGCCTGAACACTCCGAAGCAATGCATAGACACACTGCCCCACAAGCGTCTGTTGCAGTGGCGGGTCGGGCAGCCCGCACACTGGGACCTGGTATTCTGCAGACACCTGTTCAAAAATCGGAGCATACATGCGAATAGCGGGTACAACAATCATCATATCCGATAGCGCAATCCCAGCCGCCGCCTGTTGAACAACGGTTTGCATCGCCAAGCGCACCTCATCCATTATCGTTTGACACCGGTAATACTGCGCGCCATTCGCCACGCACCCCGCCGTCGGTTCGTCTAAAAACCGACGCTGAATAATCGTTACTGAATAGCCCACATCCCCCAGCACCTGAACCAACCGCTGATAGTCCCAGCTAGACCCGGCTAAAATATACGCATTCACAAACCCCTCTATGCGTGGCGTCACCCATTGCGGAGAATACTGACGCTCAAATGCATCTAGCCACGCCAAGACCATCGCCACCGATCCGGTTAAGCGATCCGGTGAAATCTGAGCGGCCCGGTCTGGAAATCGTCGCCACCAGTAAAACAGCGCCATTAAACTATCGGGCGTTGAAAATGTTGTTTGCAATACCGTTGGGTCTGGACAGGTTTGGCGAAGGCCCACCAACGCCTCAGGCATATTGGCCTGTGCGGCCATGCATTCAGCCGCTGTGTAGCACACTGGGATCACATCTAAAAACTGCGTTTGAACCCACCGTTTTACTGGCATACTGGGCCCCACAATAATAGACGATGAACCATCCACAGTTTGAATCGCTGATACATACGCCGCATGCGAATCACATGCAATTACAGGAACCGAACCCATGACCATCAGTATACGCTATTTACGGGGCAACCACACGCTCAACCACACCATCTGGATCCGCCGGTTTGGGCGTCATTAACCGAAACGAATCCCCGACCACCTCCGTGAACCAACAGGTTTGCCCATCTTTCTCATACGACCGGACCGTGACACGCCCCTGGATCAAACACAAGTCCCCGCGTTTCAGCCACTCACTGGCACGGATAGCGCTATCACCCCAAAACACGACCGGAATAAAATCAGCCTGAGGCTCTCCATCTTTTTTATACCGATTCACCGCCAAAGAAAACTGCGCCATTTTGGAGTCTTTTTGATCCCGAAACACCGGGTCTTTTGTTAAACGTCCAACAATAACAACCAGATTATAATTCATACAAAACTCCTAAATAACCATGACAAAACAGGCTTATTCTTACACAATTTTTTATTATTGTAAATAATTTTTAGATAATTAAAAATAAGCAATTTTATATTGAGTTGCTTAAAAAAAGATTAAGGCAGCGATGCGAAACCCCTCCAACTCAGCCGATTTACCCTTGTTTTTCAGGGGCGTTCCCAAAGAAACAGGGCCCTGCGTGAATGGGCTACGCCAAGCCCTCTTCGAATGGTATACTAAACACATGAGCTTAGAAACAGAAATACAGCGCCGGCGTACCTTTGGCATTGTCAGTCACCCGGATGCTGGAAAAACAACCTTAACAGAAAAGCTGCTGTTGTTTGGGGGTGCGATTCATGCAGCCGGTGCCATTAAGGCCAAAAAAGCTAGCCGGTATGCGACCTCTGACTTTATGGAAATTGAAAAGCAACGGGGCATTTCCGTCTCCACATCCGTAATGGGCTTTGAATACAACGGGATTAAAATTAACTTGCTAGACACCCCCGGTCACGAAGATTTTTGCGAAGACACCTATCGAACCCTGACCGCTGTGGACAGCGTCATTATGGTAATTGACGCAAGCAAAGGCATTGAAGCCCAAACCTATAAATTATTGGCCATTTGCAAGCAACGCAATACGCCCGTGATTACATTTATTAATAAACTAGACCGCGAGGGCCTGCCCCCGATTGAATTGCTGGACAGCATTGAGGAAAAGCTCGGCATTGCCGTATGCCCCATGAGCTGGCCCGTGGGCATGGGGCGCGACTTTCGCGGCGTGTACGACTTTAACCATCGGCAATTGGCCCTATTTGCGCCAAAATCAACCAAAGAGACCGTGATTTTGGACGATGCGCTAGACCAGCCTGGCTCACCCCTGTCGGATTCAGAATATGCGCAATTTCGGGAAGATATCGAGCTAATTGAAGGCGTTTACCCAACCTTTGATCGCGCCGCCTATTTGTCGGGGCAAATTACGCCGGTGTTATTTGGTAGTGCGTTAAACAACTTTGGAGTTCAGCAATTATTGGATTGTTTTGTGGCCAATGCGCCAGAGCCCCAGCCCCGGCCCACCCGCACAACGCCGGTGTCGCCGAGTGACACCCAATTTAGTGGATTTATATTTAAAATACATGCCAACATTGACCCCAAGCATCGCGATCGGATTGCCTTTTTGCGCATTTGTTCGGGGCAATTTGAACGCAACAAGAAATACACGCATGTCCAATCGGGCAAAGTATACCGATGCGCGAATCCAACCGCCTTTATGGCCCAAAGCAAACAGGTAATTGAGGTTGCTTATCCGGGTGATATTATTGGCTTGCATGACACGGGACACCTAAAAATTGGGGACTCCCTGAGTGAAGGGCCCCCGGTTATCTTTACCGGAATCCCCAATTTTTCACCAGAAATTTTTAAACGCGTGGTGATTACAGATCCATTAAAACAAAAAGCGCTTAAAAAAGGGATTCAGCAGTTAACCGAAGAAGGCGTCGCGCAGTGTTTCACTCGGATCTTAGATCAGCAGCTGCTAGTGGGCACGGTGGGCAATCTACAATTTGAAGTCATTCAATACCGACTGGCCCATGAGTACAAAGCGGGGTGTCAGTTTGAGGCTGTCCCCTTTACCCAAGCGCGTTGGATCAGCGGGCCGGATGCGGCTATTGAAGCCTTAATTCAGAACCGAAAGCCCTATGTGGCCCGAGACAAGCACGACCAGTTGGTCTACTTGGCTGATACCAAATGGAGCGTCGAGCGTGAAATCAGCGACAACCCCGAACTCGCCTTTCATACATCCGATGATGGGTTAGGGGCGCAAGTCTAAGCAATCAAATTCACTAAATTATAAGGAGTAAACCGGCGTATATACAGCAATTTTTTCTGTTGAATACGGATGTTG
>DJIL01000050.1 GCA_002433595.1 bacterium UBP8_UBA6595
TGGAATGATCGGGTATAGCTACTGGTCGATCATTACCCTCTATTATCTTGTAGAAACCCTGCTCGCGCCCTACCGTTGGCGACGGTATTTTGGGATTATGACCCTGTTATTTGTGTATAGTCTTGGCGCGGGTTATTTTTTTGAGTCCGATATGTTCTGTGAATATGGATTGTTGCACGATACGCAAAATGACGCAAAAAATTGGGGGGTCATCAGCATGATTTTTTCACGAATACAATATAAAACCATGATTTACTCTGCGATCGTGATCCTTGGACTTTTCATCCAAGAATGTCGAAAACAGTGGATAAAACACCATGCAGTGGCCTTGCACAAGCGATGGGTTCAACTCGCAACCCTTGTCGGTCTATGCGCCATTTTTATATTAAACCCAATTCGAACCCATGATGTCATTACATTTTTTATGCAATCTGCTTATCGTTATTTTTATCCTGATTATTCAATTCACACACTTGAAAACACCAACACGTATCCGTATTTACAAGAAACTTTTTCTTACACATCCATTAAACAACCGGCATCAAAACCCCATGTTTTTTTGATTATTCTGGAAAGCTTTAACGCCGATGCTGTTCGCATGAAAAATGATCGCGGTCAGCTAATTATGCCGTTTTTTAATCAACTCAAAAACCAGGGGTTTTATGTTAAACATTATTATTCTAATTCCGTTTTATCGGCAAAAGGGTACGGATCAATTTTATATAGCCTATACCCCATGTATAAAGGATCATTACTCAGCCAAGACACATTAACCCCCTATGGATTGCACAACATTTTTAAACACAATGGGTATTCCCTCATGGGCATTTTTTCTGAAAAATCGTATCAAAACTTATTTTCAGAAAAGGGATTTGACGACGCCTATTTAGTCGACCCTCCTGTGGATGACGTATTTAAAAACGATTGGGGCGTTGAGGACCGATTCCTCTACCAAAGTTTATTTCGTCGTTTAGATGAAAAACAAGAAACTGGCACCTTAAGTCAACCAGTATTCAATCTCGTGATTACATTGTATAGCCATACCTCATTTAATGTGCCTGAAGAACGTCGATATCATTACAAAACACCCCAAACATTGGATCAAAAATATAAAAACAGCTTTGCTCTGAGTGATGAAGGACTCACCTATTTTTTTGACGAATTGAAAAAACGAGACTATTTAGACAATAGTGTAGTTATTATTGTAGGAGATCACGGGTACCCATTGGGAAATCACGGTATTACTAAAACGGAAACGGGCATCTATGACGAATCGTATCGGGTTCCATTTTTGATGCTATGGCCCAATCAATTACCGCCAACTCGTATCAAACCTGAAGACAATGTCTATTCCCACGTTGATGTAGCCCCAACATTAATTGACTTGCTTCATCTGGAGGTTGATCAAACAGCCTTTGTGGGGCAATCAATGCTCAAGACTAACAAAAACCCAACGTTGTTGATTCAACCTTACGGAGGATACCATTTCCAATCCGTTCGATACCCCTATAAGTATCGAAAACATATCAGTATGAACCGAGAGTTTGTTTACGATTTAAGCAAAGACCCACTCGAAAACACATCCATTATTAACGACATCGACCCCGTTTTGTTGGATCAATTTAGAGATGATATTAAGACACTATTTGAAAACCAGATACTTCTCGAAACCAATCGAATCTATCCGAAAAAACAATCAAAACAGGGTGACTAAAACCCTGAGATGGCTGAAAATACCCGCATTATTTTATCGCAATCCGCTTGGAAGTCGGGTGTTTCAGTCTTAAGCCACGCCGATCCGGTGGTACGCGCCATTATTCAGCGCTACCCAAATGAGCGCATGCACACGCACCCCAATGCCCTAAAAACACTACTCCGAGCCATCATTGGGCAACAAATATCCATTGCTGCGGCCAGCGCAATTTGGCGCGCGATTGAGTCCCAAGCCGGCCCCATTACCCCCGCCAATTTGCAGCCCATGGCTTATGCTAAATGGCGGGACTACGGACTTTCGGATGCCAAAGCCAAAACCGTCGCCCGGGCATTGGCCTATACCGATGGTCGAGCCGATACATATTTTCATCAAACGCCGTATGCGACCATTGAGTCTGAGTTGCTGGCCATTAAAGGCATTGGCCCCTGGACCGTGGCCATGTTTCAAATATTTCACCTGGGGCATAGCAATGTGCTGCCCCTAACCGACCTGGGATTGCTAAACGCCGTCCGAACAGAATACCAACTGGCAAACCACACACACGCCGATGTCCGCACCTGGCTTCAGGCGCATGCCACCCGTTGGGAGCCCTACTGCACCCTTGCTGTTTGGTACCTCTGGCGCAGCATTGACCCCCATGTGGTGGTGTATTGATTAGCCATGATCGGTCGTTGTTGCCTATGCAGCGGCACAGCTGGTTTTTGCCCGAACGTCTTGCTGAATAATAGCGACACATTCCAGTAAAGGATCGACTGTGTTTTTTTCGGTATATCGGTCTTTAAACGCTTGATATAGTGTCTTGCTTTCTTGACTAAATGTTGATTCATTATCCGTATCAAGAGCTTCAATTTTAGAAAAAACAAGCGTCCACTCTTGCCTCATGCGGTGGAGTATATACAATTTTATGGTCTTAGAAACCTCTGGGGGTATTGGCTGACAGCCGTTTATTAAACCAACGAGTGTTTTAAAGACATCATGGTCGTTGCTTGTATCAACGGGCCCACGAATGGACTGCGTTATTTCACGGGCAAGATCAGCGTCTGATATGGATTCAATCGCATGACGAATACTCAAATAATCCGCCATTATGTCACCTTTAACGAATTCAATGTTGGCTGAATGCCGTCGTTGTTGACACAGAACCTCTGTCGTTTGCATACGATACGTATCCAAGTCTTGAATAGTTGGAGACGATCCTGGAGGTATCGCCGATACCATCATAGGATCAGTACTTGAGAGAATCATTTGTGCCGAACCCGGCTGTCCATTTCGACCGGCCCGTCCAACGGCCTGGTCATACACGCGCTGGCTATCGGGGTAAAACGTTAGAATTACATGCAAACCACCGGCTTTTAAAGCTTGAGGAGCTACTTGAATATCGGTACCCCGCCCGGCATTGTTTGTCGCTAAGGTAACCATACCGGGGCGACCGGCACGCGATACAATATAATCCCCGTCCACCAACTGTGTCGATGTTAATCGTTGGTGTAATAGATTCTGATTATTTAAATAATCGGAAAACCGATTGCATTGATCAATAGTTGGAAATAAAATTAAAACCGGTCGGTTTGCTTTCTTTTTCTCGTGAATGCTCGCTAGCAACTCGTCATAATGGCACAATGAACCCATGGCTTCCAGTTGATGGTTTGTTTTATTTCGAACTTGATCAGATAAGCGCGCTATATCTCGGAGTGAGGATTGGCTTGCTTGTGGCATTTTTTCTATAATGTTTAGACTTAAGATTTCCAGCTGGTTGTCTTTGTGTGTTGGTACATCAAATGTCTTAACGCCGTACAATGCTCTGAGTTCAGCCCGTTCGGATTGACTCCCAATCGTACCCGTAACCCCATAGAGTTCGTCATATTTTCTAAAAAACACGGGGTGTGAGATACTGGCAACCATTTTGGATAGTGGTGTTATGGGTAGATCATGCTTAATTTGCAGGCACTGGTGCCCACCCATACCCAGCTGCAGACCTTCTTGTCGACTGCCTGTACTCCCTTCGATCATGACAATTTGACGGACCCCATCCACAGTATCCACAATGTAATGATGATCTTCATGCAATGTGTTACGGGCTTTTATTGCTGAGGGAAGATACCGGACAAATTGATCCAGATTATCTCTTAATCGAGGAAAGTCTGTATCAATAGACCGCCACACCATATCCGATAGAATCAATTTAATTTCAGGCACGGTCGGTGTTTGGTGAAAGGCCGCTAATAATTTTGCTTCAGCTGGGTAGCGATCTACAAATGCCATTAACACTCTAAAAAACTCCGTATCGCTTTCTGGGTCTGGCTCAGCAATACGGGCCGCACTCATGCCTTTGTCAATAAAAATGTTATCCGCTTCATCAATAATGGCAACAGAAAATTCGCGTTTTGTATTTGATGTTTTATACCGATTGTGTTGGCCTAAAAAATCATCAAATAACAACGGGAATTCAAAATCAGAATTAATGCCGTAAACAATATCACAGCTAAATACCGATTGGCCCGGATGTTGATCACAGGCGTGCGCCGTTGTTAGACCGGCTAATTCATAAAAATATCGACTCGATTCACAATCGCGACGGGCTAAATCATGGGATGAGCTAATAATATCCACAGGATTTCCTTCACAGGCCTTAATGGCCGCAATCATTGCGACAATCAGCGACTTGCCTTCACCCGTGCGTATTTGTGCAATACTGCCTTTGTGGGCATTCCGATCCAACATCGCTAAAATACTGATGACCTGCGTCGCGTACAACGAATACCCTTTCCACAAGCTAACAAGCTCCATTAAATAGGCAATGAGTGCAACA
>DJIL01000011.1 GCA_002433595.1 bacterium UBP8_UBA6595
AATGAAACGGTACGCTGAATCAAGACCTTGCTAAATTTTATTCTAAGCACGAAATTATTAACCGAATTTCACCCCATAACCCCTTAAATTTAGTGGCCAATGGCCATGACGTCCAGACCCTTGAGGGCCTAATCGGTTCGAACCTACTTCATAATAATGGAAAAAATGAATGTCCAGTTAATTTAATATAAAGCTTCTTTTCGAGTTCGGTACAGTTTGGTGGAGGGAGCTGGATTCGAACCAACGTAGAGATAAACTCGGCAGATTTACAGTCTGCTGCAATTGACCGCTCTGCCATCCCTCCGCGTAACTATCATTACTTTAGCAAACGATCGCCTATTTCACAAGTCTATGTTAAACTGACTCTTGTGAATAGATTGACGCAATTTAATTATTTAAGCTTAAAAGGGTTTACGTTAATTGAACTTGTTCTGACGATCACGATTATTGGCATACTCACAGCAATGATAACCCCTAAGTTTTCACTCATTCGAACCAAGGCTAAGGAAGCCAATGTGCGAACCGCTACAACAGCCATTCAATTGGCGCTTGAATCCCATTACCTCACCCACAGAGACTACCCACAAACCCAGACCATTGAAGCCCTGCTCGCCACCTTGCAATCGGATGGGGTCTTGGGCACCACCCAAAATCCGTTTACCCAAGCTAGCTATTCCGCCACAGACACCAGCGGAAAAATTGCCTACACCCGAACAAACACGGGGTATACCCTCACCGCCTACGGACACACCAATGCCGATGTTTTATTGACGTATTAAGCAGCCTTGTCTAAACCGCGTTTTGAATCGCTGAATACAGTGCAATCCGAGCTTGTATCGCCGACAGGGCCCACTGCGTCGCCTGCTCCCAAGCAGGTTGAGACTCCCCACAGGTTTTTGCCACCAAGTCTTGCGCCAATGCCCCATGCTCATCCCCATCCAATTCAATATGGCGATCCAAATACAGTTTGAATCGCTCATGCGGGCCTGTGTCTGGCAGTTGCGCCAATATCCGAGAAAACATCGCGGGGATTATGGTTTCTCGGCCAAAGGCAAAACTAGCGGCAACCGCCACCGGGCCCGCTTGAATACACTGATATGTATGCCTTAGGAATGCCTGAACAGGCACCGGGGCTTCAGCCAATGCCTGCGCATAATTAACCGTTACCGCTTCCAGAAATCTGGCAATCGGTCCCTCATCAACACCTAAATCACCCATGCTTTGTCGATAAAATTGAAAATGACTCGTATACTGCCCATCAATACAATCGGATTCTTCTTCTAATTTAATCGCATTTACTAAATAGGCCAGCTTGGGTGCCGACGGCGGTTGCCACGGAACGGTTGTCGTTGTGTGCATGGTTTGCAGCGCCGTTAATAAATTCATGAAATCCCATACCGCATACACATGATACTTCATAAATGAACGCACTGAATTTAAAGACACTAAATCTTCGTAAATGGAGTGCTGATTCAAGTCGGCTTTGGCCGTTTCTAAACCAGCCAATAATTGCTGCATATTATCCATAAGCCCTATTCCCGGCTATCCCGCAATTGATTAATGGCATTCACATACGCTTTGGCCGACGCAACCAGCACATCCAAAGCCGCACCCCGCCCCACAAAAATTTGGCCATGCTCTTGCAATCGAACCGTCACCTCGGCAATAGCGTCTGTCCCTCCTGTAACCGAATGAATGACATAATCCACCAAATCAAATGCTTCGCCAATTAAGGCATCCACGGTATTGTAAATGGCATCCACCGACCCCTCGCCTGTTTCAGTTCCAATTAACTCCCGATCCTGCTGAAGCAAGGTGACCGTTGCGCTAGGCTTTGGCCCATTGCCCGTAACCACAGCGACCGTATTTAAAACAAACGCCGAGGCTCCTTGATCTTGCTCATCCATAACCAACGCCTCAATGTCCCGGTCCGTTAACTGTTTTTTAATATCACATACCCGTTTAAACCGCTCAAAGGCTCGGGCCATTGCCGTATCGGATACCTGAATGTTTAATGCCGCTAATTTATCGACAAACGCATGGCGACCCGAATGCTTCCCCAGCACCAGAGTGCTGTCTACTCGACCCACCGATTCCGCCGTCATGATTTCATACGTATCCCGATTTTTCAGCATGCCATGCTGATGAATCCCCGCTTCATGGGCAAACGCATTGGCCCCCACAATGGCTTTGTTGGGCTGAACCACTGAACCCGTAATGCGGGTGACTAACCGAGATGCCGCCATGATCTCAGGCGTCTGTATGGCGGTGTGCACCCCCAAAGCATCGGATCGAACCTGAATGGCCATTACAATTTCTTCCAATGGCGTATTGCCCGCACGCTCGCCAATGCCATTAATGGTGCATTCAATCTGAGAGGCGCCCGCTCGAACCCCCGCCAACGCATTGGCTGTCGCAAATCCCAAATCATCATGACAATGTACCGACACATCCACTGTGTCAATCTTTGGCACATGCTCCATTAAATACGCAATTAGTGCCCCAAACCCCCGGTCGCCATCGGGTAATTGATACCCGACTGTATCTGGAATATTAATGGTCGTGGCTCCCGCTTGAATCGCTGCTGTAACCACGCGGACCAAAAAACCCCAATCGGATCGGCCCGCATCTTCACACGAAAACTCTACATCGGCAACGAAGGATTTGGCCAACCGAACCGCTTCAACAGCCGTATCGACCACTTGATCCGGTGTCATCATTAACTTGTACTGCATATGCACTGGTGATGTGGCGATAAAGGTGTGAATGCGCTTGCGTTTAGCCAACGCCAACGAATCAGCCGCTGCCTGAATATCCGCTTTTTTCGCTCGCGCCAAACTGCAAATAATGGGCGTTTCAACCGCTTGCGTAATGGCCTGGATAGCCGCAAAATCCCCCGGCGAAGCAATGGCAAATCCCGCTTCGATAATATCAACGTTTAGCCGCTCCAATTGCTGGGCCACTGCCACTTTTTCTTTTTGGTTCATGGAACACCCCGGCGATTGCTCCCCATCGCGCAACGTTGTATCAAAGATTTTGATGTGTCGATTGGGCTGGCTCATGCGCTTACCGCCTGTTTTTTATTTTGAACCGCATTGCGAACGGCATTGCGAATGACTTCCGGCAAGGCCGGATGAATGTACATCAACCCCGCCATGTCCGACAATGTAGCCTTCATATGCAAAAACGCCATGCACGTATGAATCATAGTGGCCGCTTCCGGCCCAATAATATGCGCGCCCACCAAGCGCAAGCTGGTCCGGTCAAACAACACCTTAACAAACCCATGCTCCGATCGCAGCGCCATGCCCATGGCGGACTCTTGATAGGCATTCATGCCAATAATAAGGCCTGACGCGTCCTCTGGCTCCGATACACCCACGCCCGCAACCTGCGGATTGGTGAAAATAGCATGCGGAACATGGGGATACCGCATAGGGCCCGATTCCGTACCCGCTACATGGCGCTGAAACACATACTCACCCTCAAAGTTGGCTGTGTGGCGAAAAAAGCATTGTCCCCGCACATCCCCCAAGGCGACAACGCCTTTACCCGTAGTCCGCGCATGATCATCGGTTTGGATAAACCCCTTGGGACAGCATTGAATGTCTGTATTTTCCAAGCCAAGCGAGTCCGTCTCCGGCACAGTACCCGCTGCAACCAATAGTTGAGCGGCAACCAATCGCTGGGTTGCCCCCTTATGATTTACAGTCACCGATACCCCCTCAGCAACCGCATCAATCGCCTCAATCGTCGTATAATCATAAACCGTATGGCGCGCTTTAAATACCCGCTCAAACTCAGCCCGAACATCCCGATCTTCGCCCGGAACCAAGCCACTGCGGACTACAAACGTAACCGCAGTCCCCAAGGCAGCAAAATAATGGCCCAGCTCCACCGCAATATACCCCCCACCAATAACAATGAGCGACTCGGGCTGTTGCGTAAGCCGCAACGCTGTCTTATACGTTAAATACGAAACCCTCGCCAAACCCGGAATCTCTGGAATACGCGCCTTGGCCCCCGTTGCGATTACAATTTTGGGGGCTGTTACTACGGCATCCCCAACCTGAACCACTGTATTGCTAATAAAGCGCGCAGCCCCTTTAAATAGCGTGACGTTTTCTGTGCGCGCATACACCGGCTCTATCGCATCGGATTCCGCATCAATAGCGGCCGACACCCGATTCACCAACTGGGAAAAATGCACCCGATTCACCGAAGCTTCGAGATCAAATCGATCCGCATGAGCCACCGTTTCGGCAACCTCAGCCGAATGAATCAACATCTTTGACGGAATACACCCATGATTTAAACACGTGCCTCCCAGCCGTCCTTTTTCGATAACCGCAACGCGATATCCCAGAGCAGCCGCGGGCCGAACAATTTTAGTTCCACCGCCCGTTCCGATCACAATAATGTCAAACGATTTCATGCTGTCAGTATACCAAATATCCCCCACAGCCCCAATGGGCGATTATATGTCGCGATAGATCAACTCAAGCGTATCTTCATAATTACCGGCTAAATCCATGGTTGTCTGGGTTTCATCCCCAATATTAACAACAATATCATACTGGCCATACGAGGACTGGTTGGGCAAATCAATCAAATAGATAACCTGAACGGGGTATCCTGGAATACTTAAATTGGGGGATAAATTTTGTTGAACACTTGCGTCTAGCACACTTGTTAATGGCGTCAGGCTCACTGAATACGGTATCCCCCCAGATCCATCGGAATAGTCTGTGGGCTTAAGCTCGCTACCGTTCATACTGGCCAATACAACCTCAAACCCATCCACTGTATTGTTTTTAAACGAAAACGAACCAATTTTAAGTTGGCCATACTCAACATTATCCAAATGCCGCTTCAGTTTAAATAAGCTTTTCGCTTCCACGGGGTAGCGAACAGAAAACTTTTCAACATTACCAACTACCATAATGGAGGTAAAAATACTTGCAATTAAGCCATATATTAGGGGGTTCATTTATATTTATTAGTATACCAATAATTACCCATCAAAACAAGCACCCTAATCCAGCTCGCCCAGCTCTCGAATTAGCATAATTTTACCCATATTTACAATCGTTTTTCCTTTTGTTGTGGTCTCATTCAGGTTGAAAACAAACGGCTTTGAATTGTAGTCCACAACCCGAATATCATACACCTGCTCGACATCGGTTTGAAATTCAAATCGGCCGGATTGATTCGTAAATCCATAAATTACAGAACCGGTATCTCGCCCAGTTACCTCAATAAATTGCAGCGAAATGGGGTCTTGCTCAGCATCCAACATAGTACCAAATACAAAATAGCTGGATTTTTTACCCACCGTTGTCACATACCCCCGGCCATACGCCGGCGTAACGTCCAAGTTGAGGTCTGTAATATCCGCTTTTTCAGGCAGTTGATCAAACGTTAGCAGTACGGTTGCGCTTTGGCCCGGTACCATTGAGGTCACAACCGCCGGAAATTGATCCCGGATTGGCAGCTTGTCCGCCTGAATCGCATGCCCGGCCAACAAGTCGCTTTTTTTCACAATACCAAACGCCTTTTTCTCCCCTACCTGCCCAAGGCCCACATGCTTGCCTACAAAAACTACCGATGTAGAAAGCTTGAAGTTTTGTGCATTTCGAATGTTTTCGGGGGCCCCTGTTAGTTGCGTCATTGTATCAAACGAAGCGCTCACTAAATCATTCGCCAGGCTAGACGCCAGCCCCAGTCCGGCGCCCGTACTCGATGAGGAATATTCAACGCTATTATCAAAGCCATACGCCGAATAAGCCCCTGATACGGTGTTTTTATTTTGATCAAACTCGACAGTTATACTGGAATCCTCCCCTTTATACAGCGGCATTTCATTGCGGTAGACCCACTGGGATTCAGCCGATGAAAAGTCCACCTGCGCGCTAATTGGGTACACGGGCTCTTTGGAGCGATTGTAACTAAGCCCAAATGTGAAAACGTGATTGGGTGCGCGTTTATTTTTCTTATGTGTTTCCCAAAACAATGAAAAATTAACTTGCACATTGTTATACCCAAAGCCGGTAGACACTTGATTGCTTGCCATAAAAATACTCGACTCGTCTACTTCAAATTGATTCGAAAGCGTAAACGGAACCTTAATAAATCGCCAGGATTTAAACATCATTTGATTAATAACTTTCATCGTTTGTTTGGACCGATACGACGTTATTGATACCGGTTCCGCACTGGTGGAAAAAGCCAAGTAATTTTCTGATTGGTTTTCCAATGAAACCTGCCAGCTGGCCAGCTGAGCCTCTTCTTTAAGTAAAAATGAAATCTCTGACTTCACGGCATGCGCTTCAATCCCATAATCCAAGTTTTGCGATTGAGCAAACGATGTTTTAAAAATGCCCAACGGCGTTCCAAATCGCAGATGATTTTCTACAAATTTAACCGACGGATTCGTTTTAAATTCTGTTTCCAATGTCATATTAGCCGCGTATTGATTCAATGAAAACAGCCCAATCTTTTGGCTCATCAAGGTATGCGGCCGAGACGCAACCATGCGGTCTTCCAGGCTGCTCGAATCTCGGCGATCAAACACCCCCCATTGCACATCGAAGTCGTAATCAAACGGCTCCATTAACTCATTGGATTTGTATTTAAAAATCGTTTTGCTTTTGTACGTATTGGCCCCAACCATCTCAATAAAAATAATATTGGGCCCACTGGAAATAGGGAAGTTAACCGCCCGATATTTACCCGGGTATAAATCTCGGGAGTTCGTTAAACTCCCATTGGTATAGACGTTAAGCACCGCTCGCTCCGTGGTTTCAAATGAAAAACTTGTTTTCTTTCGGTAATTATCACCCAAAGAATGTACAAATGTGTCGCTAAGCCGAAGGCCAACCAAAGGCTCATCGCGCAAAATGCCCGTTTGAAAAAAATACTGATCTGTTGATAAAAATGAGTTAAACTCTGCATGTTTAAACTCATACCCTAAATTTGTTTTTTTTAGTTCAGAATCAAAAAAAACAGGCCCCATTGCCACGTGATTGTCAAACTGAAAAAAATCATTTTTAGACTCTATGCTCGCTTCTGGAAATGCCGTCATCGATGAATAGTAATTAATATCAAAGTACCCGCTTAGCCAATGTGTTTCAAAGTCATTTTGTGCATACGCGCCAAACATCGCCTTGCTAAAATCAATCGTCTGAACACCCCGCATTTCCACTGGTGTTTTAATCAGAATTTGTTGGCGTGCCCCTGAAAAAATTACCGAAAACCCGGCCTTTGTTAGCGCCGCTTTATTTAAATATTCTTGATCTGCAAACGCTTTACTTAAATCGGCAATGACGCCCTTTTTTAAAAATGGAGTAACATAATTAATAAACTTTGATTTACTAATTGTGTAAAATGAAAAATTAGTATCGGACTTAATTGTTGTGCGCCCAACAAGCATGTCATCTAAAAACACCCGTGAATTAACATCAATACCAACGCTTTTTGGCTTTTCTATACCAAACAACTGGCGAAACAAGTCTTCTTCTGTCATTGACTCTGGGTCAATAAACCCTGTTCCATCACTCTCCGGTTCTGGTTCTGGCTCCGGTTCTGTCTCTGGTTCAGGCTCT
>DJIL01000047.1 GCA_002433595.1 bacterium UBP8_UBA6595
CCAATGAGCCCTCCTAAAAATAACGGTCGAGTGCCCATATGAATACCCAGCCATAATTTTTGGTAGATTGTCCAGCCCATAGCGCTTAGGCTTAGCAGTGTTAGGTAGGCGCTGATTCGGCCAAATAAGTAAAACGGCCGGTTTTTGCATCGGGTTTGGAGCCAAAATAGCAAAATATCAAAAAACACATCAACAAAGCGAGCTAGGCCATAGTGACTGCTTCCAGCAAATCGGGCGGGGAAGCTAACCGGAACATCGACTACAGAGCCGCCCTGTTGCCAAATTAGAATGGGTAAAAATCGATGCTGGCCAGCGCGAATATGCAATTTTCGAGCCAAGTCTCCTTGAATGCATTTAAATCCGCCCATGTCTTTAGAGGGGCAGTGCGTAACCCAGCGCAAGATAGCGTTGGCAATTCGGCTGGGTAGTTGCCGCAGCAGCACGGAGTCCGTCCGGTTTCGCTTACCCGAAACTAAGGCGTATTGGCCCTCAAGGGCGGTGGCAACTAAGCATGGGATTTCTTCAGGCAAATTTTGTAAATCACTGTCCATAATAACTACATAATCCCCAGTGCTTTCTGAAATACCCGCATATGTGGCGGCCCATTGCCCGCTATTTCGGGCTAAAGAAATGAGCCGAACGTTGGGGTGTTTGGGCAAGAGGCTTCGGACAATTTTAGCCGTGTCATCCGTGGACCCATCGTCCACAAGTAGGCATTCATAATTGGGGAACTGCGCATCCATAACGGTTGTGACCCGACGAATAAACTCTGGGGCACAGGCGGATTCGTTGTGCATGGGGGATACAATCGAAATTTTTGGAGTCATGGTTTTTTTCGTTTAATTAACATTAGGTTTCGAATATAAATTAAGGTGTTTAGACTAAATCCAGCGATAAATACCCAATCGCCAATATGCACGGAATAGACGAGTAAAACCCCACTCCCCACTAGGCTAAGATACCAAAACGATACAGGAATAACACTTTGTTTTTTATACTCAGAGTATAGCCACTGCACCACAAACCGAGCCCCAAATATACCCTGGCCTAAAAATCCTATCAGTAGCCACAGGGTGTCGTTAAATTTAATCATTCTAATTAGCAGTGTACATTAAATTAGGGTATCTAGAAATATGTATACTGAAGGTAACGATTCATTTATGGTAAAGTTAGCTTAATGTTTAGATTTATATCTCCTTTACAGTGGATTCAATCCTCTAGGTTTTTTTGGGTAGCCTACGCTGTTTTTTCTGTTCTTTGGTTGATGCACCCGTTTTATGAATTGGTTTTTTTGTATCACCCCACGTTTGATACGGGCATGCATATTCAACCCATTGTTCAGGCGGTTGTGAATCAGCACTATTGGAACACGTTGATTGATGCGCACCCGTTTTCCAATCATTTTCGACCGGGTTTGTTTGTATTCGCACCGTTGATTGCGGCGTTTCCGAAGGTGCCTCCCACGTTATGGGCCCCGCTAGCCAAATCGATTGCGTTTTTGGCGTGCCCACTTATTTTGCTGGCGTTGAGTCGGCGGGTGTTGGTTAATCACCCACAGTGGGTGTATGTGATTCCCACGTTTTGGCTATTTAGTGATATTCTAATGGGGGCGCTGGGCATGGCTAATCAGGCAACAGGCTTGATGCTTCCGTTTATTTTATTGGGGTTTTTATGGGCGTATGATGGCTATTTTTGGCGGTTATTTCCACTTGTTCTTGGGATCAGTCTATTTAAAGAAAACATGCCGTTAGTTGGTGTTTGTTTAGCCATGTTTATGGGGCTTCACACGGGGCAATCGTGGCGGCGGGCCAGCCTATTGGGTGCGTTTTCAGTGGCGCTGGGGTTCGTGATTGTCTTTTGGATCATGCCCCAGTTTGGGGCTTCGGATGCATCCAGCCAGATCGCTCCGTTTTCAATTTTGGGCCTTAAAGCAATTATGGGGCTTAAGCTAATGCTGGCTACGGCATGCTTGCCGTTGCTGTATCCCAAAACGCTGCTTTTTTTCTTGCCATCGCTAGCTGTGTATTTGTTGATTGATCTTCAAAATAAGCACGGTCCTTTTTGGGTGTCTGGCCATTATCATGACTATACCATGGCCATTCTTATGGTGTGTGCCCTATTTGGGATTAACCAGTATCTAAACAACCGGTCGTGGTTTAAGCGATCGTTGCCGCGGTTTGCGTCGGTGTTGGTGGTCATTTATATTGGGGTGGGGCTAACGACTGTTCCCAAAGAGTTTTATCTTGTTTCTGCGAATCTTGAATGGCTCAATCAACCCCTTATTCAACGATATCGCACCAATAAAGCGTTGCGCGCCATTGTATCTCAGATTCCCAAGCATTACACCATAGTTACGTCGGAAAATTGTAGCTATCCGTTTTTGGCGTATCCAAAGCTTCGGCGATTTTCTGCAGTGCATACTATTTCGGCGAATTCGCCGGCTATTGTTGTTATGCCTTCGGGTCAACACCTATCGGGTGAATCGGTGGTTGGTTATCAGCGGGCCAAAGCCCATATTCAGGACGGTTTAGGCACAGAGTGGCGCGTTCATCCGCTGACTGGCCCTTGGTTGACTGTGTATACGAATCAACGCGTTGATTAAAATCTCTTTAGTGGTCTAATATAGTGGTCTAAAATTTAGACTTGCCGTATTGTCTTGCTTAAGTTTAAAATTAATAGCCAGTATGATAAAAAAATTCTTTTCGCCGCTTAGCTGGATTTAAAGCGCCAAACTTTTTTGGTTTCTGTATGCTTCTATGGGTTGCATTTGGATCGGCTATGCGTTTATTACCTATTTTTTATGCGGGCATACGGAGGATATTTCACTGCAAACCCATCCAGTTGTCAATGCCGCTGTCCATGGCCAGTATTGGAACACCTTGTTTGATGGGCATCCGTTTTCTAACCATTTTCGGCCAGGTCTCCTGGTTTTTTATCCGTTCATTAAGCTGTTTCCAATGGTTCCCTATACACTATGGCCCATTGTTGCGAAGTCCATTAGCTTTATGGTAGCCCCATTACTATTGCTTAAGTTGGGGCGTAAGGTTCTCCCTGACCAACGCTGGGTATTTGCTATTCCGTTGTTGTGGTTACTTAGTGATGTGCTGATGCGGCCCATGACAACGCCCAACTACGCATCATCGTTATTGTTTGCGCCGATTATTGGCGCTTTCTATTTTGCCTATGTCGGTCGCTTAAAATGGGTGTATGTGTTGGTGTTTGCAATGACATTGTTTAAAGAAAATATGCCGCTAATTGGCGTGTGCTTGGCTATGTTTTTAATTGTTGAGAAACAGCAATGGCGACAGGGTCTTGCGTTGGGATTGTTTTCAATTGTGTTGGGACTGAGTGCGCTGACCATTATGAACCAATTTGGCTTTCCGGTTACAGAAGGTCATGGGGTATCGGGACTCAGTATCTTTTATCGATTTGACTGGAAGGCAACCATGGTGCTCAAATTAATTATTGGAGCCGGGCTTATTCCATTCATTGCCCCAAAGACTTTGCTTTATCAGTTGCCAGCGACGGCTGTTTATTGGTTAATGCACACGGATGACAAAAAATTCTTTTTTACAAATGGGCATCATCATGACTACACCATGACAATCATGATGGTGTGCGCCTTGTTTGCGTTGCGTCATAGCCTAAGTGGGGCGTCTTGGTTTCTGAAAAAAACCAGTCGGGGGCGAACGGTCTTGGCCAGCCTTTTAGTTGTTGCTATTGGGGTTTCAGGGATAACCAACTTGCCGAAATTGTTGGTCATGAATACATCAACGAATGGCTCGTATTCTATTCAAGAGCGTTACCAAACCTATACGCAAATGCGTCAAATAAAAAAACAAATACCCCTATCGGCCACAGTAGCAGCGACCCATTACACCACAGGGTTTTTTTTGGGACAAAGGCAGGTTCACAACATAGCGTATA
>DJIL01000046.1:0-41803 GCA_002433595.1 bacterium UBP8_UBA6595
AAAACAGCTCGCTAAATACTAAAAGGTACTCGCTAACCCGGCATTTTGTCAAAACACCGTTGCTAATCGCAAGGCCCCAATCATGATAAACTAAACAACTATGGCACAGCTACTCATTTGCACCAACTCGCCCGGGGAATTGGATACCTGGGTCACGCCCATCGTTCGAACCTTTCATGCTGAATACCCCAACGGGAGCGTTTGTATTTTTATCACCCCCTGCCAGTACGCCAGCGGCAGTGAAACCCGTTTAGCCACAGCCATTCCGCACGTAACCCAAGTCTACAGCCCCAAAGAAACCCTGCGCTATTTGCTCGCTCGCCCCTGGCGATACCCTACCCGTTCCAATACCCGCGTGCTGTCCCTGGGTGGTGACCCCCTATATGCCCGATTGCTTGCCTGGAAACACCGCTGTCCCGCTGGTATTTACACCCATCGAAACATCCAGTCCCTGGCCGGATTCGCCCATTGCTTTTCCAGCCCCCATGATGACGGCCTGATGGCCGAGTCTGTGAGCGGGCCTATCCCCGATCCCCCCATACCCGTACCCGCCAATTATTTACTTGTTCTGTGCGGGTCCCGCCCCCAACATTTTTTTAACCTATTACCGTTTATGCTGTCCGTGATTCAAGAACTAAAACGCACCATCCCAACAATTCCGGTCGTTTTGGGGGTATCCCCATTTATTGATCCAAACGACTGGAAACAGTGTCAAGCCACCCACGACTGCTCCGGCATTCACTGCATTCACACCCCATCCATGACCCCCTACATTGCCAATGCAAAGCTGATTGTAAGCATACCCGGAACCAACAATGCCCAAATGGCGTATCTAAAAAAACCCGCCCTGGTTTTATTGCCCACCAACAAGCCCCGCGCCCTTATTTTAGATGGGCTCGCTGGATTAATTGGAAAGCTCCCCATTTTGGGAACGGCTATTGTACGATTGGCCATTGCCCATACGCTTAAGACCACCCCGTTTTTCTCATTACCTAATCGATGGCTCGGTCACGCCATTTACCCCGAATACGTGGGTCACCTTCACGTGAATCAAGTGGCGAATGCTACCGCAACACTATGGAACACGTGTAGTCAACACACCCATATCCAATCCAGCCTATCAAAACTGACAAAAAAATACACATCAGAAACTATATTACGTCTTCTATTTGAAGGCGAGTCCTCATAGTATGGTATAATCATAAACCAACAGTCATGACAGTTATAAAAAAAGAGGATTGGAAAAACAGTGGGCGTTCTGTAAAAAATTATCCCCCTCAAAATTCGGGGGCAGACTCTCCCGATGATTCAATTCGTATGTCCAATCCACCGAATAAACGCCAAGCTCTTACTCAAACCAATCCGACTGAATCCGATGCTGTAGACACTCTCGCAGCGGCTATCGCATCCCATGAAGCCGACCGTAAAGCGTTTGAAGCTGAATTAGTTGAACTTAAAAAAGAGACCCTCGATGCGGCCTATATATCCGGTTTTGAAACAGGAAAAACCGAAGGGTTTCAAGCTGGTTCTACCGAAGCGTTAACCCACTATCAAGCCGATTCTGCCGCATTACTAGCCGCAATTAATACCCTGTCTAGTGAAAAAACAAATCTGGTGGAAAATGCCCAAGCCGACCTAATCGCACTAGCCAGCAAAATTGCTCGACGACTTTTAGCCTGCGAGTTAACCTTAAACCCCGCAGTCATTACGCATATTGTATCGGAAGCATTAGCTAAAATTACGGACAAAAGCACCGTTATCATCCGCGTACATCCCGACAACCTACCCCCCTTGCAGGCCGATCAAGCAACGCTAAAAGAATTAATGCCTGATATTCAAACCCTTCAATTGGATAGCGACCCTACTATTGAACCCGGTGGATGTATGATTGAAACAAGTCTCGGTTACATTGATGCCACCGTGGCAACTAAATTAAAAAGCCTATCATTGGCTATACAAACAGTGGACCGTCCCCCAACGGACGCCCCTGACTCTGACTCTGACTCTGAAGCATTGTGAGTATTTTGGGCGCTGATCGCTACTATGCAGCCATTGAGCAGGCACAACTGATTCAAGTGATTGGCAAAGTGCTCAAAGTTGTTGGCTTGGTAATTGAAGCCCAAGTTCAAGGGGTTAGTATTGGCGAACTGTGTGCCATTGACCATCCATCCGATGGCTCTTTATTGGCCGAAGTCGTCGGTTTTAGAGAAAAACAGGTCTTGCTTATGCCATTGACCACCACTAAGGGGATTCGTCCCGGAGCCCGCATCTTTGCTACTGGAACCCCCATTCAGGCCGGTGTTGGCCCCGCATTACTGGGCCGAGTATTGGATGGATTGGGAAACCCCATTGATGCTAAAGGGCCTTTAGACGTTGATGGGTATTACCCCATTGATCAAGATCCCCCCAATCCACTTGATCGCCCCCGAATTACCGACCGGATGGCTATGGGCGTTCGCGCGATTGATGGACTGCTAACCGTTGGCAAAGGCCAACGCATCGGCATATTTTCAGGGTCTGGCGTTGGAAAAAGCACCCTAATGGGCATGCTTGCTCGAAATTGCGAATCGGATATCAATGTTATTGCCCTCATTGGCGAACGTGGGCGAGAGGTTAAAGATTTTATTGAAGAGTCTTTGGGGGACGAGGGTCTTAAGCGATCCGTCGTTATTGCTGCCACCTCCGATCAAGCGCCACTAATTCGTCTCAAAGGCGCACTCCTGGGCACTAGTATTGCTGAATATTTTCGAGATCAAGGCAAGAATGTGCTGTTTATGATGGATTCTGTCACACGATTTGCCATGGCCCAACGTGAAATTGGTCTAGCCACCGGGGAGCCGCCCACAACCAAGGGCTACACCCCATCCGTGTTTGCCATGCTACCAAGGCTCATGGAGCGTGCCGGCATGGCAAAAACCGGGTCTATTACCGGCATTTATACCGTATTGGTTGAAGGCGATGACACCGATGAACCCATTGCGGATTCGGCTCGGAGTATTCTGGATGGGCATATTGTTTTAAGCCGCGCTATTGCGGCCAAAAATCATTACCCCTGTATTGACATTAACATGTCTATTAGCCGACTGTTCAGCAATCTGTCCGACCAAAACCACGCGGCATTAGCCGGTAAGTTGCGTGAGATTTTAGCGCAGTACAATGAAGCTGAGGATTTAATTAATATTGGGGCTTACGTCAATGGGAGCAACCCTAAAATTGATGAGGCGATTGATAAAATTGAACGCATTAATCAATTTCTAAAACAAGGCACCCAAGAATCAATTGCTTTTGAAGACACCCTTCAGCAATTGCGTGCGATTGTATGAGCCAATCTGGAAAAAAAAAACGCTTTCATTATCGACTTGAATCCGTTCTAACTGCACGAGAAACAAAAAAGAAGCATCAACAAGCCGCCTTATCCAATGCTCAGCGGATTCAAGCCGAAGCGCAGCGAAAAGAAACTGAAGCCAAAGCGTATCAAGCAGAAAAATACGCCGAATTACGCACAGAACTAGACGCTGGGGCTACCGTTGATTTCAGCTCTTTAATTTTAAGAAAAGCGCACTTAGAACGTTTAGAAAAAATCGTGAATGAACACGTAGAAAAACGGAAAAATGCCGATACGGTTGTCTTGTCCGAGCAAGAAAAACTAGTCGCCTGCACACAGGCTGAAAAAATTATCCAAAAAGACAAAGACAATCGGCGAAAATTATGGAAACGTGCCGTTCAACGAGAGGAAATGAAAACCATTGACGAAATTGCATCGGGTCAGTTTTTAAGAAAAAAAATTGACCGGGAATCTTGACAAACTAGGTGTAAAATGCTAAAATTTCACTATAAAGTTAGAGTAAACAAGTAAATAATCACACGAATATTAAATAAGAAATTAAAAAAAATGAGTGGTAAAAAAGAAATGAGTGGTAAAAAAGAAAAAAATAGTAAAGCCCCAAGCCCATCCATGAAGACTTCCTGGTCATACCCTCTGATTCTGTCCGCACTTGTGGCCCTTGTATTTGGGGTTGCTTTCCCGCTCTATTGGTGGGTAGCCATCGGGTTTGGCGTCTGTTCTGGACTTCTCCTCCAAACTAGTCGTGCGAGTCACTATGCACGGGTACGTCGTGAAACAACGTTAGCCTCTATTGAAAAAAATCTGGCACACATTCAAACAGCATTAAAAAAGACACGGCCCTTGCCCTCGACCGATACGCCCTGCATTATCGTTCAAGAAATTAACAACCAAAAACCTGACAATGAACGCAGTTACTTTGTATTGACTGATACAGTATCCGATGTGGACTGGTTCAATCTAATGGCGACTACGGATCAACTCAAAAACGCTGACCGAATTCAAGCCATTTTTCCCAGTCAACCCAATTTGCTATCCAATCGCCGTCACTCGCATTTTATATCCCCTAACCATACGGATAAACCCTTCTATTTTCCTTCACAACTTATTAGCTTTAATTAATGAGAGTCCCTATATTTAGCGGCCTGTACCGTGCAACACGATGGGCCATTACAGCCATCGTTTATGGTTATCAACGAATCCGTGGAAAGCGCTACGATTTAGAAACAGCCATTCATATTGGGGATGCGCTACTGGCTCAGTGCCACACATGGCCGTTATTTCAACACCCTACCCCCGCACGCGCATCTAGGGTGGTCTGTGGGTTAACGTTCCCCAGCCCCGTCACTATTGCAGCCTTTAAAGCCGACATCCCCAGCTTAAACTTTTGGCTTGCCCTAGGCGCCGGCGGTGTTTGCGTTAAGACCCTGAGATTGACTCCCACAGCTGGAAATCCACGGCCACGCATCGCTGAAATCTCCATGCAAAATAGCCGATGCCTCATTAATGCATTGGGACTTCCCAATGCCGGCATCGATGCCCAATTAGCCACCCTACTAAACAGTCCGATTCTGGTGCCTGAGCGACCCATTGGTTTGAGCCTATACGGTGAGTCTATCGCCGATTATGAAACGCTAACACGTCGAATTCTTGCCGCTAGCCTTCCGGTACCGCACTACATTGAACTCAACAGTAGTTGCCCCAACCTTGGCCATGACACCAATGACAGTAACACCAATTTAGTGGCGATTGTGCGGTCAGTTCGAGCCCTAACATCCGTCCCCATTAGTATTAAGCTATCCCCCATGTGGGCAGACGAAACCCTGGATACTCTAATTACTGAATTGATTAATTGCCCCGACATCATTCTAAATAGTGGCAACAGCCATTACCACACACTGGATGCCTTGGGGCTTCATGCTGACACATTATCTATGCCGGGCGGGGGGCTTACCGGCACCCCTATATTTAACGCTACGCTACGCCGGGTTCAGATGCTTCGAAGCTACAATCGGCCAATTATTGCAACCGGTGGTATTTCAACACCTCAGCATGTTTCAGCGGTCTTGGCTGCTGGCGCATCATTAGTCGGTATTGCCACCGGCGTTGTTGTTGATCCCTACTGCATTGTGCGCATTAATCAACACTATGCGTAACACCATGGGTTGGATCAGCCTTGCCTTTTGTGTAGGCCTCACCATTTGGGCCGGACTGTGGTTATACCCATGGCCCAATCCAGAAACACGCCTGACCATTGCCCCCGGAACACCCGCTATTCACGTGGCGCAGACATTGAAATCAACCGGAATTATTCGATCTACAACACTATTCAAAATCATTACAACTATTGCTGGCAACCCTATTAAGCCTGGGCCTTATCGTATTCCTGAGTCGGTATCTTGGATGAAATTGTTCGCCATTCTTAAGCAACCCCCCACTGTGAGTTTTACGATTATTCCGGGCATGGCCCTGCCAGAAATTGCACACTCACTGGCGCGTGTGGACCCTCGAGATCCTCAAAAATTTATTGACTATGTTCGGCATCACGCCAAATCAGATCTACTCCAAGACTTTCCTGTATTGCAGCAGACCCCCTCAAACAATTTAGAAGGGTACCTATTTCCAGAAACCTATTTTATTGAGCCGGGTATGACCAATGCGCAATTAACGCGTCTATTTATTGAGCAGTTACACGAACAACTGGGGGCGCAGCTCCCACACATACCGCCCAATTTTCATGCCGTACTAACACTGGCATCTCTCATTGAAAAAGAAAGCCAAAACCCCGATGAGTTCAGAAAAGTCTCCGCTGTATTTCACAACCGTCTCGCGCGCAACCAACGCCTAGAGTCCTGCCCCACTGTTGCCTATGCGCTTGGTAATTATCGAAAAAAAACACTGACTTTTGAGGATCTGACCGTACAGTCTCCCTACAACACTTACCGAGTATTTGGATTGCCCCCCACCCCAATTGCGGCGGTTAGTGCACGCGCGTTTCATGCGGCTGTACACCCTGAAGCCAATTTTCCGTTTTATTATTTTGTTTCAGACGGAACCGGCAACCATGTGTTTTCAAAAACATACTCGGATCACTTACACCATCAAAAGCAATTATTGCAACAATAAATCTTGCTCATCACGCCAAGATTTATAGTTCCGAACCCATTTCGCAGCCTTTATTGCCTGTTGATCTCGTCGTCGCTCATTGTATGTAGCATTGGCACGCGATTGCGCTACTTGGTGGTTTAAAAACAATTGCTGGTCTGATTTAAATTGTTCGGTATGCGTCTCTGATCGATAAAAATACCCTTGATCCGAAAATATTTGACTCCCATTTAAATTAAAAATACCGGTATCCTCGGTCTGCCAACCCGCAGATTCAATCGTGTAGAGCGCTTGATAGTCGTTAAAATTTACCGACTCTGTGGGCTCGGATCGCTCAGCCAACTGTACGGCTCGATAGAGTGTTGCCACTGGAAAAGCTGTCACCCATTGCTGATACGAAACCCCGGCATCGGATGGCTGATTCGCAGTGCTCAATGACTGAATTGACGCTTGTGACTGGTTATAAAAATCGGATGCCGTCATTGTGCTATCGCCCGTTTGATTTAAATAGCGAACCGCCCCCCCCATGATACGCTGTATCCACGACTGCATTGGCGACCATGACTGAATACGGCGTTCCACACTGTTTCGCTGAAGTGATGGCAACTCTGTATCTGAAATTGAATCCCCAGCGACCCAGTTCGAATTCTCATACACACCATACTGCCAATCAAAACTATCCCCTGTTTGCGATACTCCCAGCCATTGGTTATCCGAGTCTGGCGCGTTAAAGACCCACGTGCGTACGTTTCCATCGGAACCACGAACCACCGCATGCTGCCGATACATCGTAGGATTCAAGCCAACTTGAATGGACAAATCATGAATCATAGCGCCTAAGGGATCGGTATCAATCGCGCCCACTAATTGATTGGAAAACACCGATCGGTCTTCAGGCCTAAACGTTGATAAAATTGTGTGGCGAGTCGTCGTCACATCTTGATCATGGGTGCCCCATTGATCAAATGATTGGTTTGCCCAGCCAAATAAATTGCGGCGCCCCTGCAAAAATAAATGCTGACTGGTTGATAATAGCACTGCCAACCCATAGAGTTCTGCATCCGAAAAGCCATCACCGTCTCCGTTAGCCATTGACTGTGCATGCGCCATACTTTCGGCTTCTGTAATGGTTAACAAATTAGTGACAGCGGCATGCGCCTGAGTACTGGGGCCAATTGACGCTAACAAGTCTTGCACAATGGGGTCTGAAATACGCCCCTCTGAAAATTGAGCCAGTAAGTCCCCCATCGACGCCCGATGGATTTGATTCGCATACATACCATCAACACTCGGTCGACCCAGCAACGACCAAATAAGTTGACCAACCCCATAGTGAGCATCGTGTGTATCAATACTGCCATCGTTATTCAAATCCCCACGATACACCGATGGATTCAGCGATTCATCCAACAACCCCAACTTGTTGGCTGTCGTTTGATGGCTCGACCAGTAATACTCTGCATCGCGCGCCTCTAACTGGTTGCGCTCAATATATTTCTCCGTTGTTGACAAACTTTTGAAATATTGGGCCTCATCGTTTGACCGATCAAAAAACTTATTCAGCATACCTAAAAATAGTCGCGTATGCTTAAAGCTTCCGTATTGCTCCGTATGTTGCCAAGATCGTGTATAGTATCGGTCCGACAAGTCTTTTGGCAATTTTGGTTGTTTATTATAAAAAGCGTGACCATAAACACTAATATCGCTTTGCGGATTGTATGGAAAAAATGATTTATCAAAATATGTTGCCACAAAACCCCCCCCCTCTGAACACCCTTATTACACGCCATTATCAAAATCTGATACAATTAAATCAATTATGGCTTTGTCTATATTAATACTATCGAGAATATAATGAAAAAAATTGTATGAACAATGAAAATACAGACTTTAAAACTGATTTTTTAACCTGGAGTGAGTTTCGTCAGCGTAACTTTATTACTTTAATTCTTCTAACAAATACAGCTACGGTTGATTCCCATGATGCCGTTACCGCATTGCTACCGTGCTTAGCTGATTGCCCAGAATCAGTGCTTGCCTACTTTATTCAAATCATATTTTCTCAATTCTCAACCTACGAATCCATCCTGCTGCCCTACATTCACGATACCCAAAACCCTGATTCAGTTCGGCTATTCATGATTATGCAACTTGTATTGCCCCATCAATTGAATGAACCAACGATTGATAGCCTTGTCCGTTTATATTTTAACCCGCATGACACGGCCATGGCTCCTGTTATTGAGGCCTTTGTAAACGAGTACCCCGAATTAACCTTGCCCAGTCTAATTAAACACACGCTGATTCCCCACACGGCCATTCGCAGTCAGGCCCTGTTGCAAATCATTGGTCAACGAAAAATAAAAAGTATACTAGGCGATCTCAGTCAATTTCCAGCGCCGGTTATTCATAGTATTAAACAGGTTCCGCTGGACCCGCGTCCGCCTATGACTCCAAAGAGCTAATGGCTTCAGCCTCATTGTTTACAATAACAAATTTAGATGCCAGCTGAGTAATCACCAACACACGCTTCACGTCTTTGCTTACATTGCATAAAAAAAATGATCGACCAATCCGTTGAGTTTTGCGATGGCCTTCAAATAACGCCCATAATCCCGATGAGTCTATATACGTAATATTTTCCATATTAAGCAATATGTGCGGTGATTTTTGATCTAAAACAGTTTCAATAAGCTCGACAAACTTTCCTTGGTTTTCAATGTCAAACTCAATGCCTTCTGACAAGGGGTCGCTATCGCCATCTGATGGGAAAAAATCTATTTTTAAAATATCGGAAGTTAGTGATTTTGTTGAAAGTTCCATGTGATTGTTTTTGCCTTAAATACAGTATATTGCAAGTCTATAGCGTCAATCTATGTTGTCTATTCTACTATAAATTTTGTCATTGTCAATACGCCCCCCAGATCGGTTTGCAAAAACGAAACCTCGTCCATGAGTTGTTTAATTAAAAAGACGCCCAATCCGGATCCTTCCAAATGAATCAGTGGCGACGTTTGAACAGAATTTAAAAACGATGCGTTTTTTTTCTTTGTGTCTTTCATAATAATTACCAACCGATTGGGGTAGTATTGCAATGTGAAGTAGATCTTCTCATCTTCTTTGCCGCCATAAACATGCTCCAGCACATTGGCTTGCGCTTCGTTAACCGCTAATTTAATATCAAATTGACTGGATTTCGAAAATGGCAATGCCTTCAAAAATTGGGCAATATGCTGCCGTGCCTCACTAATACTTTTTTTATGTGTTTGAATAGAAAAGGTTTTTGATTTTGTTAATTTCATTTCCGTTTTAGTATGCGACGGTTTGCATGAAATTAAAACAATGGTCAAATCATCATGCTGAGACCGCCCGGTTGAAAATGATGACACATGATCATAAATTCGATTAATTAATGCCTGCCCCGTCAAATGATCGTAATGCCGAATTAGTTTTTTTAATCGCCGATACCCATATGATCGGTTATCACTACTGCGCGCATCAACCAAACCATCGGTAAAAAAGCAAAGAATATCGTCGGATTTTAACTGAATCTTTTTTTCGCTATAGACGGTCCCCAATTCCGTACCCAAGGGGGGGTCTTTCGCTTTGAGCATATACTCTTTTTCTTGAGCAAACCAAATGGGGGGCTCGTGGCCCGCATTGGAATACCAAAATTCACAGGTTTTCGTGTTTAGCACCCCATAAAAAACAGGTATAAACCGGCTAAATAGACTTTCTTCAACCATAATTGTATTCAAGCGTTCAAATAATCGACTGGGCTGTGCATCATGGCGAATATTAATTTGAACCAATGTCTTAAACATTACCATATAGAGAGCCGCTGGAACGCCCTTCCCAATAATATCGGCAATCATAATGCCCACGCATCCGTTATCTAATTCAAAAAAATCATAGTAGTCACCCCCAATAACGGCGGCTGGCTTAAACATAGCTCCAAACTGAATTAATGGGGACTCTGGGACTTTCGCTGGTAATAATTGTTTTTGAATTGAAAATGCCACTTGAATTTCTTGATCTAATTTTTGACTGGACAATGTGTCTTCAATTAATTGTGCATTTTGTATGGCGGCGGCACTCAGGGCTGTAATAGTCGATAATGTATCAATATCGCTTTGTATTAAGTGCTTCGCATCCGGTTTTGATTTTTGAACAACATGCAAAATGCCGATTAGCTTGTCTTGCAATTTAATGGGAATGCATACATAACTATCCACCAATACTTTGGTTTTTTGATTCAATGATGCATCGCTATGATAATTTTTAATCACCCGTGGCGCCTGGGTTTCAACCACGTGTTGTGAGAGTGTTTGCCCGGATACAAACCGATACTGCCGTCTGATTTTATCAGGGAAGTTTTCATGCACCCGGGTGACAAAGGCGTTCCCTTGCTTGAGTTGAATGCACCCCATATCCGCACGGCCAATTGACAACAACAGCTGCAACAAAACCGACAACAGCCGATCCAAGTCGGTAATTGAATTTAGAATTTTGGTCACTTGCTCAATGATGGCTAATCGCTGTTCATTAACCCGTTGAATATGCGCCACTTTCGTAATATTGCGCAATACAATCACTGTGCCAATGGGCCGTTTGTCGACCCCGCATACCGGTGCTACGTTGGCGGACAACACCAAGTCATTGTTGTTTAGCTCAATATCCGTTAACGCGTTTTGATTCGTAATGGACTGAACCAATAAATCCATAATACCCAACTCATTAAACGTCTCTAAAATACCATTGGACGATACATCGTTACTGATATTTAAAAATTGCTTAGCCGCACGATTAATAATGTCAATCTCGTGGTGCTCGTCCAGCATAATTATGCCTTCTGTCATAGAGCCAATCATCGAGGCTATCTTTGTTTTTTCTGACGCACGTACAAATTTTATTCGCCACAAATGCGCTGAAATCTGATTGCTAATTGTATGTAAAAATGTATAATCAGACTGTGTATACGCCTGGTGCCGATGCGTGCCCAAATACACTAAGCCCATAAATTGCCCCCGAAAAATCAAGGGCACATTAACCACTGAATTGAGTTGTTTAATTGCGCTTACTTTCTCACGGGCGTCATACGCAACTTGACGAATCACATTCGTCGATCGCGCATCCACAACTCGGCCTAGAAATGGCATGCTATGCTTAAATACGGCATCGCGCACCTCTTTAATTAAGCTATCTTCTACCGGGTGATTTAAATAAAACACCAACTTACTGGCTACCGTCGATGAAACGCCCAATAAATAAACACACAAAACATCAACATTCAAAACTTTTCTCAAGGCATCAAACATAATAGATACCGCGTGCGAATGTGTTAATGACTGACCCAACTCGTAAGATATTTCATGCAATACTGACATCGCAATATAGTCACTAGACTCCGGTTTTCGGAGGGCTTGCTCATCCAGTTGACGCCGCAACACTACCGGCAATAATCGCATGGCCAACCACTCAACAGCCGCTAAAATCGAGGGGTCGTAACGCCCCGAGTGATCCACTGCAATGAGGCCCATGCATTCATGCTTTAATGTTCGCATTAAAAAATACTGAACATTGGGAGCGGGCGGATCTCCCAGATCAATGGGGCTCGCTATTTGATCCACATCCCAGTGAACTTGCCCCACTTTTGTGCGAACGGATGTATACAGCGCCATGGATACCATCGGGGCATTATCCACCGCTTTGGCAACCACTTGGGCATGCTCAGGTTCAACCACCAGACTATGCACCCGATACGCAGGATCAATGCCTGCGACACGCTGACTAAACTGGTTCATGATTGTTAATACATAACTAGCAATCGACGACTCTTCACAATATTGTTGTACCGTCACTGCCATTGTGTCACTCACAAAAACGATTGAATCTGTATCGCTAACGCTGCCAATTCAGATGAATTACCCGGCTGAGCCTGTGCAAAGGATAAGTCTCCCGTGGTTTGAATTGGAACCAAGTGCACGTGGGCATGGGGCACATCCAAACCCGCAATCATAACCCCAATTCGATTGCAGGGAACCACCTGCTCAATGGCGCGTGCAATGCGCTTAGCCACGGGCATACTGGCTTGCAGCACGGATTCTGAACAATCAAAAAACCGGTCTATCTCTTGCCGTGGAACCACCAAGGTATGCCCGCGCTGAATCGGATTAATGTCTAGAAATGCTACAAAGTATTCATCGTCATACACACGATGAGAAGGAAGCTCGCCCGCAATAATTTTTGAGAATAACGATGTCATAATTGTAAGTGTGATACAGTAATATTATGGCATTATTTGTATCAGTTTTCAAATTAATCGCCCCCATCTTTATCATTGTGTCATTGGGCGCATTTTTGCGTTATCGGGGCATGCTCACGGATCGATTTGTAACAACCGCATCCCAGCTAGTTTTTCAAACCGCAATGCCCGCTCTAATTTTTTTAAAGATTTCAAACGCACCGTTGCATGAACTAACCAACTTAACGCTTATGTGGGTTTCGCTTAGTGTCTTTGCTACCTATAGTCTAGGGCTAATGTTTATGAGCCGCTACTACCCCGCCCATCAAGCCGTATTTATTCAAGCGGGCTTTCGCAGTAATTTTGGCATTATTGGTTTGAGCATTGCCTGGCTATTGTGGGGCACTATCGGACTGAGCAAGGCCGCCTTGCTACTGGCCGTTGTCAGCCCTTTATACAATGTGAGTAGCATTATAATTTTTAATTACTACAATTCACAAGCTAGCGGGCCCGGCTATTGGGAATCATTTGTAAAGACCCCCCTGCTTTGGGGCGCTTTGCTGGGGATTGTATTTGCCTATTACTCCTGGGAAGTACCGCCCGTTGCCGAGCAAACCCTCCAGCATATTAGCGCCTTAGCCTTGCCTCTAGCCCTCATCGGTATTGGTGCTACCTGCACCAAAGAAACCATTCGATCTCTATCGAGAATTCATGCCGTTGTGTGCCTACTTAAATTAGTCATCGCCCCTGCATTAGCCGTTAGCATTGGCATTGCAATGGGGCTTACCGGAATGGATCTGGGCATTGTATTTTTGCTCATGGCAACCCCCACGGCAGTCGCCAGCTTTATTGTGGCTCAAACCTTTTCTACCGATGCCAAATTGGCGGGGAGTCTGGTAGTGGTGACGACCATTTTATCGAGTATTACACTGCCCATCGGCATTGCGCTACTGGTCCACGGGGGCTGGTTGAGTGTGTAGCACTTCCTTTGAGACATTAAAAAATTGAAGCCTATCGTGCGATGGTAAAATGGATAGTCGCTTCTTTAAGCCAGATCGAGCATATAAAAAGGCATACGGCACCTGCTGTTTTTCAAAAATAGTTTCTCCGTGCTCAGCGGAAACATTGGTATACCCCATTACCGTTACAAGTGTTGGGTAAATGGAAAAATGAGTTAATTCATTATAATTTAAACGAACAGCATCCTGAAACGCTTTGACCCAGGCTGGATGGTCCGAAAAAACAATAAACGGAACAAGCCCTTCATAAAGACTTGGGTTATTTAATGAACCGTGTGTTTGTAAACTTTGAGTATCCAACAAGTTTTGACCATGATCCGATGTGTAAAAAACAACAGCGTCTCGTAAATCCAGCGTTTCTAGCTTTGCAAAAAACGGATCCGTGATTAACTGAATCGCATTTTTGTAGCTATTGACTAGCTCTGCTTTTTTTGACTGATCCAACACAGAGCCCTTTGTGTAGTTTGGTAAAAACTGCAAGTCCCTGGCTGGTATATGTTGATCATATGGAAAATGAATACCATTTTTTGCTACTACACTAAATAGTGGGTGTTGTGACGCCATAAGTTTATCCACAATATCCAACGAATCTTGATCAATTGTTATAAGGTTTGAATCGTCCGACCGTGGAAATACGCACTCATTAATCCACGACTTTTCTTCCATTGTCAGAAAATTTTGAAATTGAAAATAACCATATTGATTATCAATATATACTGTTTTGTATCCGGCCTGTTGTGCATACTGCCAAATAAATGGATGTTTGTTTATTCCCATTCGATGTTGCCCCGGCCGTGCCCCTACACGCATAAAATACTTGCTATAATCTGAAACATTTATGCCCGCAACCATTGACCCAAAGTTGAATTTGTTTTTTTTATAGCGTGCACGATTTGAATTTATCGTTTCATACTCATTTACATTAAGATAATCCGCGCGCACACTCTCATCAATAATTAAAATAATATGTTTTGGTGAATTTTGGTTGCTCGCATAGGAAACCGACGCCGGGAATTGGCGTTCAATCGTTTTTGATGCAACAATTTGATTTAATTTGAAATAAACACTATGAGACTGTGGAATATACTGAACCATCATTCCATTAAGCCCATACTCCGTTTTATGAATTGTCATTACTGTAATACCTAAAAACAGCACAATTGGCAAACAATATACGCCCAAAAGCGTTTTTGTTTTTTTTGCCAGCTGTGACCCATATCTGTTTTTATTCCCTATTGGCAATAAAAATGCGAATAAACCAATAAAAACTACAGCTATAACGTTAAACTGAAAAATATAATATGCATAATATTGAATCGCATTGGGTAACGAACTCTTAGCATTAATTAACATTTCTAAATAACTATAGACCCCTACGCTCGACGAACTAATAGCGCTATTAACTAAATAAAAATAGGTGCTCACACTAACCAATAGGCACACGATTAATCGCCATACTGTGTTGGCTATAAAAGCCCCTGCTAATAAACCAATCAGGCTGAATAACCAAATAACCAAATATGCAGCACTCGCGCTTATGCCAAATTTGCTGTGTAAATAAACTATTCTCGATAAAGCATTTGGATTTGTCAGGCCAATGAAAATGAGCAAAAAGACCAGCTTTACATAAAAAATCAACGCAACTGACCCTTGATTTTTTCACCCAAAGTCGGCTGAATACTTACTGTAATATCCGAATGTGTCTCCCGCGTAACATCCGCAATTACTCGGCCATGTTTATACAATAAATTTCGAATATCTGATCGCGTATGGGGAACCGAAACGACAATAATATGTTCAAATTGTGAAACAAATACCGTTAGATCTGCCTTGAGCCGGTCAATATCCGCTGCACTATGCGCCGACATCACGCGCTTTGGAGTATAGGGCATATCCACGGGCGGCTGATCCAATTGATCCGATTTGTTAAATACATAAAATACCGGGTGCCCGTTTGCCTGAACCACCGATTGAGTGGTTTGAATATGCACCAACCAGTGGGGCGATGACACATCCACAACGTGAATAAAAAAATCAGCTTCATAAACGGATTCTAATGTTGCATAAAACGCATCAATAAGTAGGGTTGGCAGTTTTTGAATGAACCCAACCGTATCCGTCACCAAAACGGGTGGGGAATCGGGGAGTATTAGCTGGCGGGTGGTTGGATCCAGTGTTGCAAATAGCGCGTCCTCTTGCATGACTGAACTGTTTGTAATTTTATTGAATACCGTCGATTTTCCGGCGTTAGTATACCCAATAATAGCCCCCACAACATGGGGGCGCTGTGACCGTGACTGGCGATGTGTCTCTCTGTTTTTTCGCACACCCGCCAATTGCCCGTTTAGTGTTTTAATGCGCGCACGAACCAAGCGTTTATCCACTTCCAACTGCGTTTCGCCCGGCCCCCGAGTGCCAACGCCCCCCCCTAATCGCGATAAATGTGTCCAAAGCCGTGTTAATCGAGTGGATAAATAGGTCAGTTGTGCCAATTCAACTTGGATTTTAGCCTCATGTGTCTGGGCCCGCTGGGCAAAAATATCTAGAATCAAACTGGTCCGATCCAGAATTTTACACTTGAGTCGTTCTTGCAATGCCTTTTGTTGGCGTGGCCTCAGCTCATCATCCGCGATTACAATATCCACCCCACTCATTTGATCCAAAACTTCATCTACTTTGCCTGAACCCAAATATAAACTGGGGTGCGGCAACTCGCGCTGCTGACGAATACAGGCCCTAACCTCAATGCCGGCCGTTGTTGCCAACTCTGCCAATTCTTGCAACGACTCGGTACACGACAGCGCCCCTTTGCCTGTATCAACTGCAATTAAAATGGCTACCGGCTGCCCCATTATTTAACTGCTCGCTTGGCCGCTTTCTGGGCGTAAACATGCCGTTGTTGATAGATAGTTTTGGACGGCTTTAAATTGACTAATTTTTTATAATAAATCTCAGCATTGGCGTAATCCTTTTGATTCAAATAAAAATTAGCTAGTCGCTCAAGCGTTGCAACACTGTACGGACTTGCCACATACGCTTTCTGGAGGTACTCGCGCACTTTGGGATAGTTTTTGTCTTCATAATATAGTTTAGCCAATACCTCGCTTACAATTTGATAGGTTGGATCGACAGAAGCAATCGACTCAAACTGTGTGTAGGCTAAATGACGGTCTCCGCGATTTAAATACAACGCCCCCAAGTTGTATCGCACATCCAAAAACTGATCCGGGCGTGAATCTAACGCCAACGTATACTGATAGTACTTCACTGCATGATCCAATTGGTTGTCCATGTGATAAAACTGCGCCAATGATCGGGAAAACAATGGGTTTTGATGATCAATGGCCTGTGCGCGCTCAAATTGATGCTGCGCCTGCGTAAGCCACATCGATTTATCCGCGTTGGGCGCTTTGGACTTAGTAATATAAATCTGCCCCAATTGTGTGTAGTTCCATGGCGACAAATCATCCAATCGAATGGCCGCCAGCACCGTTGCTTCCAACTGAGCACGGACACGGTCCCGGGTGCTTTCCGGTTCCGGATTGGTGGCGAGCCAAGCCGTATAGGTTATAACGGCTTGGGATCGATAATACGCCTCCAAGGGTGCATACCGCATGGCTTCTTGGTAATAGGCAATGGCTTCAGGGTATTTTTTCCATACATGGTGATAGTACGCATTGCGGTACGCACGCTCGGCTCTGTAAGCGTTTACTGTATGCAAACAAACTACCCCTAGCACACCCAGCCCAAGCATCAATACCAGCACTTTTATACTATATTTAATCATTCAGAAGGGGGCTTCGGTTGAGTCAATACAAACGCGATACTTAACAACGTATAGAATAGAAACAAGGTTGCCACAACCCCAAAATTGAATAAAACCTGACCCAAATAAATTAGGGCCCCCGTCAAGCACCCCAACGCCACATACCCTTTGGGGTGATTATTGAGCCGGCGAATTCCCATCAAGATACCAACTATCGCACCTCCGATTACTAAGCCATAATAAACAAAAAAACCAAAAATGCCTTTGGTGGCCAAGGTATTTAAGTATTCATTATGCAAGCGATCCGGCGTGAAATGATGACCGCCTTCCAGTGGGCCGTAGTCCGACCGCCGATACTTAGGGTACGCATACTTAATGGTATCCAAGCCGGTCCCCAACGCCCAATTTTCATGAAACCACGGCCAGCTGCTTTTCCACATCGACGTTCGAGCGGTTCCTTGGATAGCATCGTTTTTATAACTAGACACCTTACTGCTAACTGTCTTTTTTGTGCCAGAATTCCCAATGAAATCAACCACACTTGAGCCCGATAAAATACACGCAAAAAGAATAAGCCCTCCACTGACAACCCACCGGTTCAACGGTGTCAACCTCGCATGCCGATGCACTAGATAGGTATACGCAACCCATAAGCAAAAGAACACCCCTGCATCTAGCCATGAAATACCCAAAAACTGCAATCGAATAAACGCGCCTATAATAACATATCGAATTAGAAAATCACGCGATTCCGTATTAATACTGCCACTGCGTACCATCCCAATAACGAGGGCTATTCCTGCCAAAATACCCAACCAGCCATTGATATCCACAATAAAGACACTATTCGCTACCACGATTAACGCCCATAGCCCAAGCACCCGCCAGCAGAGGCGTCGGTGATGCAACCAATAATCAACACACACCATACCCCCTACTGTGCTGTAAATAATTATGCCCAATGCTTCTGACTTGATATGCAAGAAAAAGACAGCCGATAAATACAAAACACCCACAAATACCAGGCTAGAACCATCGTATACGACTTGGCGCCATCGTTGCGATACTGTTGTCGTTGTGCTGATTTTAATGTAAAAAAACGACATAGCGGCAATAAAGGCCGTCCAGGTTGCGCGCGAATACGATAAGTATTGAGCATAATATAATAAAAGGACACATACCGAAACCGCCACAAAAACACCCCGAAACACCCACCGTGGCACTGTGCAATTGCGCTGACCTAGCCACAGCAAAATACCTAGCCCCGTAGGAACTAGCATGCTCATATACGGGCAATAATGCACCGGATTATTAATGCATCCAAACACCCGACGCTTAGCATCAGCACTCCAGCTCATTTGATCCAGTCCCAAGCTTTGAAAAACCCCATACAGGGCCGAACCCCCACCCCCCACCAACACCGTGCCCAATACCCAGGCAATCATTGTTTTAGTTCGCAGCAATTGCAGGCTAGCAACCACTAGAAAACAGTAATTCAGGGTTGTAAATAACCCCTCCCATCGATCATACGCCCCAATCAGGCTCAACCGTGGGTTTAGGGAAAACACCGTGCTGGCAATGCTTGACAAGACCCACAACGCTATCGGAATCTCAAGCCCTGTTTTTTTATATGGCCGGGTAAAAAACAACGCTTCAATTAACCACGTGGCCGCAATCGCCAGTGAGCCAAACCGCAATACCAATAATTTATTAATCTCAAATACCGACCGAGTTTCATCTGAAAACGCCCAGGGGACTCCCAGTGCCATCGCAGCAAAAATCAGCGTGTAAAGCGCATTGAACAACCCCAAATACCGATTGGCTTTAAGTCGTAAAATTATTGAATAAATAAGATGCATACTATTCCTTTAAATATACCATAGACACCCTGTTTTTTGTGTAACTTACGCGGTCATTCAGTATATATTTATTTGTTGATTGGGCACTGGCTTAGTATATGATAAAAAATATGGAAAAAATCTTTTTTTAATAATTTTTTTATTTCGTTTGGCTACGGTGTAAATGGCTGAAACACTGCACAAAACGCCCATGTGCGCAATAAACGTATCAAACGTTACAACAGTGATGCGTTGAGCATTTTTTTGACATAGGGAAAAAATCATTGGTATGGGTATCTGTCCACGATAATCATAATGAACCCATTGCGGCAGCGGTCGACGGCTTGCCTCTCCAATAAATACCACCGTCTTATTTTTGCTCATTTTAAGTGCCAATTTCCACAACTGCTTCCGCCTAAAAAAGGCACTCACTCGGTCCGATTTTACACAATCGTTAACCAATAAAACAGGCCCAGACGGCCATGAATAGTTCCCTGGCTTTAGTGCATCTAGATGCGAGGAAACGCCTGAAAAATCAGTTTTTTTCACAGAAATCCATTGGGACAGTACCGCACGAACAGAATTAAAAATTAAATCCCCAATGCGTTCGTCTCCCGTCATATCTCGATAATTCAGCCCCAAAAAATACCCCCCCCGCTCGTTTACAATCTCAGGCAAACAATCCACCTTCGTAATAATGACAGACCCGGCGCATGATTGGCCTTTCGCGCGAATCTCACACCCCATCGATTTAAATAAAAACGCCAGTGGCGTTTGGCCAAGAATATGCACTGAAATACCCTGTGACACGAGCCGATGTATTAGGGGCAAATGAAACAACTGATCCCCTAAATGCATATGCGACGGGTACACTGCCAAACACACGGTATGTTTAAATACAAAGCCGGGCATTATTGGCCCATGGCAAACGCCCTCGTTGCAGTCCAGAGAGAATTTGCGCCGATAGTAATAGGAAACTATATTTAATTTGATTTTTTTGATGTAGTAAAAAACCACCCATTTAGTATAAACTAATAAACCATGACATTGCTACACAAACTGATTATTGAGCGCTTAAAAAAACATGTCCATGTTGTGGACGGGGTAATGTTTATGTCTGACGATGGTCACAGCATTTTAGAGCGATTCATTGGCAAGCACCCCTTACTTAAACCCGAAATGATTGTGATTAATGACCAACCCTATGGATTTAAACGTCTGCGAAAAGAGTTCGAACGATTGGAAAACTACCCCATTTATTGTGAATTGGAGTATACTACCGCCACATTACCCCCAGAATCTATGCCTAGCACAGATGATGATTTAGTACTAGGAACGATTTTGTATTTCGACTTGTATACTGAAATCCCGCTGCAAAAAAAACTAAACCAACTGCCCAATTGGGTGAACCCTTTTTTGCCATTTGTTAGCATTGAATGTATCCAAAACTTAGCCAATCCGGACAATGCATCCCTCATTGTTTGCTCTAAGTTTTCGGATAAATTAGATGATGATTTTATGGACCTGCCTTTTACATTGGAGGTGTCCGATGATACCGATGGGGATGCCGTTGAGGCCGCTCTAGAAGAAGCGTTGAGTGAGTACACACAAAAACCAGTTGCCCATTGGCACCATTTGTTGGATAATTATCTTAAGAACTTTTTGGATATCATCAAGCAAATTGATGAGCACTTAATTCAATAATACCGATACCTTTTATGGCAGAACGAACACTTTATAATCATGTTTGGAATCAACACACCGTTGATCTATTGCCCAATGGGGATACCCAGTTATTCATTGGGCTTCACCTGGTGCATGAGGTAACAAGCCCCCAAGCCTTTTCTCAATTGAAAGAACAAGGGGAAACGGTTGCGTATCCAGATCGAACAGTCGCTACGGTTGACCACATTGTGCCCACAGATTCCATCGCTCGTCCCTTTGGTGATGCCCAAGCAGAAGCCATGTTGTCCGCATTGCACGCCAATACCCATGCCTTTGGCATTCGTTTTTTTGGCTTGGATTCAGGCCAGTATGGCATTGTGCATATTGTTGGCCCTGAATTGGGGTTCACACAACCGGGCATGACCATTGTATGTGGCGACAGTCACACCAGCACCCACGGGGCATTTGGCTCACTGGCCTTTGGTATCGGAACCACGCAAATTGAACACGTATTGGCCACCCAAACAGTGGCATTGCCGGCATTGAAAGTGCGTCAAATTCAAGTCACTGGAAGCTTGGTGCCGGGGGTTTCCGCCAAAGACGTCATACTCAAAATCATTCAAACCTTGGGCGTTCATGGCGGCATTGGGTATGCCTACGAATACGCTGGATCCGTTATTGAGTCCATGGATATGGACGGCCGTATGACCATTTGCAATATGAGCATTGAAGGCGGGGCCCGCGTTGGGTACATCAACCCGGATGAAACAACCTTTAATTATATTCAAGGGCGCCCCTTTGCGCCCACAGCAGCGCACTGGGGCAAAGCTATTGAGTATTGGACCTCCATTCGAACCAAGCCCGATGCGGTATTTGATGACCATTTGGTGATTGATGGCGATCAGCTAGAGCCTATGGTGACTTGGGGAATTCATCCCGGGCAGTCTGTTGGCATTTCTGAGCGTTTACCCCTGCCCAATGGCGACGCCGACATGCTACGCGCCTACACCCATATGGGTTTGCAACCAGGAGCCCCCATTGCGGGAACCCCTATTGAAGTTGCTTTTATTGGATCGTGCACCAATGCCCGATTGCCCGATTTGCGAGCAGCCGCTGCCGTATTAAAAAATCAGCGCGTTCATGACTCTGTCCGGTGCTTGGTTGTTCCGGGATCTGCAACAATTAAAGATCAAGCCGAAGCCGAGGGATTGGATGTTGTTTTCAAAGCAGCCGGTGCCGATTGGCGATCCCCAGGCTGTTCCATGTGTTTGGCCATGAACCCCGACCAGCTGGTCGGCGATGAGCGTTGTGCCTCATCGTCAAATCGCAACTTTATTGGTCGGCAAGGCAGCGCCACTGGCCGAACCTTTTTAATGAGTCCCGCCATGGTTGCCACAGCGGCCATTCATGGCTGTATTGCGGATTGCCGTTTATGATTATTACGCAAATTTTGGGCACGGCTATTGCCATTCCTGGCGATGACATTGATACCGACCGCATTGTTCCAGCGCGATTTTTAAAAGAAATTACGTTTGAAAAAATGGGGGATTATTTGTTTTATGATGAACGATTTAATGCGGACCAGTCCCCTAAAGATTTTCCCCTAAACTCGGTAGGGCATCTGGACGCAACCATCTTAGTTGTTGGCGCCAATTTTGGGTGTGGCTCGTCCCGAGAACATGCCCCTCAGGCCATTAAACGTTATGGATTCAAAGCCATTATTGGCGTGTCATTCTCAGATATTTTTTCAGGAAATTGTCAAGCTATTGGGATTCCCTGCATTCCTGCGTCTGCGTCCGATGTTGCGCAAATAACCGCTGCAATCTCAGACCCTCCTGCGCGCCTTTCTATCCACTTAGACTCGCAACGGATTCAAGTTGGCAGCCAAATATGGACGAGTGCCTTATCACCGGCTCGCCACCATGCGTTTGTTACCGGTGGGTGGAACCTTAAGCATTTATTAAAAGCCAATGCAAAAGCCATTCAGTCCGTTGCCCAGCGCTTACCGTATGTTCAAAATTTTCATGATTCAATTAGTCCTGACAGCACTGAATAAATCATAATATTATGTTACTATTATAATGCTATGCCTTCACTATACTTTGATCGAAAAACACCTGTTTCTACAGCAATCCTTGCGTTATTTGAGTCCAGCAATCGTCCTTTATCCCTTAAACTAATTCTAGACCACCTAAAGCATCAAGGCTTGTTACCCAACAAAACAACCGTGTACCGCATTCTTGATAAATTACTAGCCGCTCGGGCTATTGCCGAAGTTAACGTACGCACCGGGCGCACCTATTATGAAAAAGTACAGGGGCATCTACATTATCATTTTTTTTGTATCGATTGCGAGTCTATCTTTTGTTTAGAGCCCAATCATACCGATACTTTAATTGAATCTATGAAAGCCGCCAACCCTTCTTTCACTATTAATGATCATGACCTAAATTTATATGGTCAATGCGGGAGCTGCCCAAGCAACACCTCAACGCCCTAAATCCCATAGACAGGGACGCCTATAATTCGGTATAATATTACTCACTATGGGAAAACAAAAAATAAAACTAGCAATTAATGGCTTTGGTCGCATTGGCCGAAATGTGTGTAAGGTAGCGCTAGCCACGCCGGGAGTCACTGTTGTTGCCATCAACGATCTGACTGATTCCAAAACACTCGCTCACCTATTTAAATATGATAGTGTGCATGGCCGATTTCCCGGAACTGTTTCCTACACAGATACCGGCATCGTTATTGATGGGGTTACTATTCCGGTGTATGCCCAACGCAACCCCGCTGACTTGCCCTGGGAGCAGCACGATGTGGATGTAGCCATTGAGTCAACCGGCATTTTCACACAAGGCAGTAGTGATCGCGGGGGGTATTTGGATCATATTAAAGCCGGGGCAAAGAAAGTTATCTTAACTGTTCCTGCCAAGGATGCGATTCAGACTATTGTGCTGGGGGTGAACAATGCTGAAATAAAACCCGATACGGTTGCCTATTCCAATGCTAGCTGCACCACCAACTGTTTAGCCCCACTCGCCACTGTCATTCATACGGCATTCGGTATTGAAAAAGGGTTTATGAATACCGTTCATGCTTATACCAATGATCAAAAAATATTAGACTTACCCCACAGTGACCTACGGCGTGCTCGTGCGGCCTCCGAATCCATTATCCCCACGACAACCGGCGCTGCAAAGGCTGTTGGGTTGGTCATTCCTGATTTGGTTGGAAAGCTTGATGGTGGCGCTATGCGCGTTCCGGTAAAAAACGGATCGGTGATTGACCTCACCTTAGTCCTCAAGAAAGCCCCTTCCCGCGACTCCATTATACATACATTAAAATCGGCTGCTGCGGGTGATTTGGCTGGTATTATGGAATACACAGAAGAACCTATTGTGTCGTGCGATATAATAGGAAATCCACACTCTACAATTGTGGACGGTCTTTGTACTATGGTTATGGGCAATTTAGTTAAGCTAGTCGCATGGTATGACAATGAATGGGGCTACTCCAATCGTGTTGTTGACTTAGCCACCTCTATTACTGGGGCATGAGCGCGGTCGTTTTGACGCAAACAACCCCCGTGTTATCCAATTGGGCTGGTACGTTAGCGGGGCAACGGGTTTTAGTTCGTGTGGATTTCAATGTCCCGTTTCGATCCAACGGCACTATTGCCGATCAAGCCCGTATTATCGAATCCCTACCCACTTTAAATTTTTTAATCCAAGAACAGGCTCGAATTGTTTTAATTTCTCATCTCGGCCGACCCGATGGCCCATCCAAGCGGCATCGACTCTTACCGGTTGCAGAGGCACTGGCTACCCACCTGGGGCAAGCCGTACAGTACTGCCCATCCCCCATTGATAGTGCTGAAACGCTTGCCATGGTTAACGCCATGAGCAACGGCCACGTATTGCTACTAGAAAACATTCGGTTTGATCCCCGCGAAAGTGTCAACGACCCTGTATTTTCTAAAGTTTTAGCCAACTTAGGTGAACGATTTGTATTTGATGCGTTTGGTGTAGCACACCGTTCCCATGCGTCCACGGCTGGTATTACGGCGCATTTACCCAGTTGTGTCGGTTTTCTGGTTGAAACAGAGTTGCGCTATTTAAATACAATTTTAAGCCAACCCGATTCCCCAAAACTAGCCATTATTGGTGGCGCAAAAATATCTACAAAATTGGGCGTTTTGCAAAATTTGTTGGGCCGTGTAGACCAGTTGGTAATTGGGGGTGCGATGATGTTTACTTTGCTCAAAGCACAAGGGTTTTCAATTGGAGATTCGCTATGCGAGCCCAATTTGATAGATACTGCCGCGGCTTTTTTAGCTGCAGCCGCCACGAGTTCGACTGAATTATATATTGCTGAAGACGCGCGATGTGCCCCTGGGTTTAAAGCCAAAACAGCCGATGTTTACCCCACAACGGCGTTGCCCGATGGCCATATGGGTTTGGATATTGGCCCGGCCAGTATCGCCTACATTGAGCGTTGGGTTCAAAACGCTAAAACTATCATTTGGAATGGCCCGTTGGGTGCCTTTGAATCGCCATTGTTTTCATCAGGCACGCGGTCTATTGGACAAGCGGTTGCTCGAAATACGGGAATCAGTGTGGTTGGCGGGGGGGACTCGGTTCAAGCCATTCATGATTTTGACATTGACCCATCAGGCATTAGCCACATTTCAACTGGTGGAGGTGCTTGTTTAGCCGTTCTTGAGGGGCAGCCTTTACCCAGTATTTCGGCTATTCAATCATGTCCAAAAGCTTAGCTCAAACGATTGAAACATTACATACAAAAAAAAGCCATTTAATCACACCCGTTGCTCGACAGGCTCAAGCACCCAAAACTCGCCCCCTCTTACCCCTTGTTTATCGACTGTTTTTAGGCATCGTTCACGGTATTGGCCTGGGCATGGGATGGCAACTAATTCAACTTATACAATCGTGGGCTACGCTGTGGCTACGCTAAAAAGAAGAATGGCTCGGTGGACGGGGCACTATTTAGCTCTGGGGCTAGGCATTGGCTTGGATCAGTTGACTAAATACATCGGTTTTACAGTATTACCTGCGTATACACCGATTGGTGTGTTTCCCGGCATTGCCTTGCAATTGGTCTACAACCGTGGCGCCGCTTATGGGTTTTTTGCGGGTCAAACTCCCTGGCTGGTGGGTATTGCTAGCTTATTTAGCCTATATTTTATGGCAACATTTCATGTTGTTCGGTGGAAGACGCCATCCCCACTGGGTAGCCGACTCCTAATTATTGGCGCATTGGGTAATTTACTGGATCGTGTCATTCATGGCTTTGTCATTGATTTTATTTCAATCGGTCGATTTCCCGTGTTTAATCTAGCCGACATATGCATCACCGTAGGCGTGGGGCTTCTAATTTATCGTAGTTTAAAACAGTCATGCATTTAAATTTTTTATATGAGGATAATGATCTGGGCATTGTACATAAGCCCGCTGGAATGTTAACGCACCCAGCCGCCAAGCGTGAAGCGCTTCCGGCTGTATCGGACGCGTTGGTTGAACTGTGGGGATCCGCCTTTGACCGTACTGCTTTTGACCCATTACGCCCGGGTATTGTGCATCGATTAGATTGCGATACTAGTGGGCTGTTGGTAGTGGCCAAACATGCCACCAGCCACGCCATGCTTAGCGAACAGTTTAAGGCTCGTTCGGTGGTTAAACGCTACATTGCTGCGGTGCGTGGCCGAGTTCATGCCGATGAATTTATACTAACTGAGCCCCTCCGGCGAGTTCGCGGCCGAAGCCATTACAAAATGATGGCCCAAACCCACCCAGACGCTAAAGATGCCGAAACTCATTGCGAATGCCTGTATCGGACATCCACTAAATCTATTGTATTGGTTACGCCAAAAACTGGCCGAACCCACCAAATTCGTGTGCATTTAGCCAATAAAAATCACCCGCTTATCGGCGATCGTCTCTATGGAAAATCTAGCAAACAATACCCCGGACACCTCCTTCATGCCTGCTATCTTGAGTTCACCCACCCCACAACACAAAAGCGGCTGGCATTTCAACTCAATGCCCCGGCTTGGGCCGCCTACTCACATTAATTGGGAAATAATGTATCGCGGCGATTTTTGGCTGATACCAGCCAGCTGAATAATTGATTGGGATCTGTCTTGAGCATTCCTAGAATATGATCCAGCTCATCCCGAATGTTCTGCAATCCAGCCGCAATAGCCGCCGTATTTTCTCGGCACACAGCCACCCCCCATACCGGATCATGGGCCGCCACACGGGTCGTATCGCGCAATCCTGGCCCAACCACTGGATCGACAGCATGGCCTTGGGTAGCGCCCACCGTCAAGCACGCCATTAGATACGGAATATGAGACGTTAAAGCGACCCCTTGATCATGGGCATGGGCATCCAACACAACGGGGTTCATCGCCATGCCAGCAATCCATTGTATAAAGAGGGGAACCGCCGGACATTCGGGTACTTGGGGAACAACAACATACTGACCGGAATCCAATATCTGTAACCCAGCATGTTCGATGCCCATCTTTTCAGAGCCCATCATCGGGTGCCCGCCAATGTAATGTTGATTGGCTTTAAGCGGTACTGACATAAACGGCGTTTTTACACTGGCAATATCGGAAAAAGTAACCGGGCTTTGAATATGCTCCGATGCTTCGATTAGTGCGACTCGAACCTGCGCGATAGGCGTGCATACAATGACTAAATCCAGTGCCGTGGGCAATGCTGATATACTAGATACTGCCGCCATCACCCACCCGTTATCACACGCACGCGCTTGCGTTGTACGATCCGGATCCACGCCATACCGTTCAGTATCCGGATAATACTGCGCAATACGCGCTGCTAAAGACCCCCCCATAACCCCCAGCCCCACAATGCCAATCCGCTTATACATTGTGATCGGGACGCAGCTGCTTTGCGTCACCCAAATAAATATGCTGAATTAACGCTTGCGCCGTTTCAGTATTCACATGCACCAATATTCGGATACACTGCGGCAATCCCCCAGGTACATTAATTTCATTCAAACACAATAATGGCGTGTGAACCAATCCCATTTCCCGTGCTGCTGCTGCTGGAAATGCAGCATTTAAGTCCGGGGTTACTGAAAAAAATACGGAAGCAATATCCGAAATATTGACAGCGTTTTCCTCTAAAATAGCCGCTAAACAATCGGTAGTAGCGGATAAAATATCGGCGGCTGTATTGGATACACAAACTGTGGCTCCCCGAATCCCTCTTACAGGCATTTAGAAACCTCATGGGCTATTTCTGAAACAAACATAGATTCATTATACGATTGGCCGGTTACTTGTCGCAATGATACAGCCTGATTGCGGCTATCTATTGAAATTGATAATTGGTTAATATTGAGCCCAATTCCAATCAAAACCATACGAATAGCGGGGTCATTTGTACCCAAAGATTCGCATAAAACCCCCCCCAGTTTTTGATCCCCGATCATAATATCGTTGGGTTGTTTTACCCATGAACAAACATATGGACTTACAACCAACTGGCAAGCGTTCGCTACTTGTTCAGGAATATGGGTTGGCGTTCGAAGCACACTTTCTGTCGCCATTGGGAGAACCACCGTCATATAAATCCCGCCTCTGTCTGATACCCACGGCCGCCCCCGTTGACCACTGCCCTGCGTTTGCTGCCGCGCCCATACAACAAGCCCGGACGGTACTTTTCCATAATGCGCCAAGCATCGCCGCGCTTGCGCTTGGGTAGAATCTACGGAGGGCAGCACCCAATAGTACATTTAAAATTGCGCCCTAATTGTTGGGTATAGAGCCTGTGGATTCACCCCCAATCGTTCCTGAGCCAATGTGCAAATTTGATCAACAATTGACGTACCCGATACCGAAAAAAATGTGGTTCGATCCTGCGAATTTTGGTATTGATACATATTAAAGTTCGAGTCTTTGAGTAGGGATGGATCGGCATGAATCAGTTGATAAAACCAAGGTTTAATCGCCTTTCGAAACCAAAACTCAGCATAGTAATCTCGGTACCATGTTTGACGATGCCAGCCCTGGTGCTGACAATGATTGCGCAACACAACAATACGATGCGCCACTACCGAATCAAATTGCGCCCCAATATCGGGCCCGCAGTCCCAGGAAAAGGCTCGTAATGCCGCATATTGGTCTGAAATAAATTGAATCGTATCGGTATAAACAGCAAAGAATTGAGGCAGTTGGTGCGGATCCAATGCATTGATTTCAGATACCCCTCCTTGAATATATTGAGCCAACCAATCATCATTGTTTGGGTAAAATAAATACCCCACATCAATGGGCAACACCGCGCCTGAATCCGATAAAATATAATTATTACCATGACGATCACCACGCCCAAACACATCCCCCAGCGCCGCATGCCGAGCCAGCTCCACCACGTTTTCTGGATGCGCAGCATGGCCCGATACCCCCAATTCATACGCCGTTATATCCCCCAAGTAATCCGATACTCGCCAATGGCGCCCCCCCACCGTATAACAGTCTGTACGATACGACGGCCATCCCAACTGATCTAGCACCGCAATAAAGTAACTGTGATAGCACGCTGCTTCGGGCTTTACAGTAACCGCGACACGGTTTGAGTTTCGACTGTACAGCACTTGGTAAACCGATTGGCTAGCGCCAATATCTTGCGCATCCACCAAGTCTCCCCCCCCTACAAATGCGTCTATGTGCGCCCAAATACCCGCCGCTTTCAGTTTCTGCTTCACTAGGCTGCAGCGATGATCCAACGCTAATTTATTAAATAGCTGCCGCCGAAGTTCGCAGTGAATATTCCCATATAAACTGCCTGGCTTTCGCTGAAAAGCCAACGTGAACTGCGTATCCGTTTGGTAATAGTCCGCCACCTCTTTTTCTGAAATTGGCCAAACATGATCCGGATGCGTAACCCCTGAGAAAACGGCTACTGTATCAGAAGCTGTGGATAATAACACGACACCGATCCTGCAAAATAGACATCGGGTATACGCTTAGTAGTGTCGTTAAGTCTGGTCCTGATGTTTCCCCAGATACGACCAATCGAACGGTTTTAAACACCAACCCCGTTGGCATTTTAAGCGTTTTCACAACCCCCATTAGTGTTGCTTTCAATGTTGCTTTGTCTGAAAACTCACTCAGTGGCAACCAAGCGGTATGCACAGCGGTCACAATTGTTTTTTGATCATCTGTCCATGCAGTCTCTCGCAATTGTATTTGCCGCTGATCGTCTGTTCGAGCATACACTGCAAGGACTGTATTAATTTGGTCCAATCGCTCAATACTGTCACGCACTGAATCAAACACAAGGTCTATGCGATTGTGTGGAACTTGTTTGGCAATACTCGCCATTAACGCTGGCTCGATAAATGGGTGCACAGCCGATTGAAAAGCAGACAAGCTTAATTGCTTAATGTATTGCTTGTTCATCCAGGTCAGTTTTTGCGTATCAAAAATAGCCCCGGCTTTATTAATGCGGTCCAACGAAAACTGTTGAATAATATCCGCCACTGGCTGAATCTCTTTGCCATCGGGCGCAGACCAGCCCAATAAGGCTAAATAATTAACAATGGCTGCGGGCAAAAACCCCTGCGCCTGATAATCCGTAATGGCCGTCGCCCCATGCCGCTTGGATAATTTGCTGCGATCCGTTCCTAAGATAATAGGAAAGTGCCCAAATATGGGGATGTCCTGGCCCGCTGGCAACAAGGCCTGAAATAACAAAATATGCTTGGGTGTATTGGAAATATGATCTTCCCCACGCAACACATGGGTAATGCCCATGGCAATATCATCCGCAACAACGGCAACGTGGTAACTGGGCATTCCATCAGACTTCGCCAAAATAAAATCCGATAGTAAGGCCAAATCAAACGTAATCGACCCCCGAATGGCATCCAAAAAAGTGACTTCGCCCGATTCTGGAACTGCAAAGCGAATTGTATAGGGCTGGTTCGCTTTTAGTCGGTCTTGAATCTCGGCTTCGGATAAGCCCCGACAGTTTCGCGAATATCGATACGGTTGCTTGGCTGCATCAGCCGCCGCTTTTTCGGCTGCTAATTCCGCTTCAGTACAAAAACATCGGTAAGCCTGTTTCGAATCCACCAGCTGGTGGATAACAGCTTGATACGACCGTTCTGATTGCCGGTACGGCCCACTCGCACTCGCTATGTCTGGACCTTCGTCATAATTCAACCCAATCCAGTCGATTCCCGCCATAATATTTGTTTCAAATTCAGATGTTGATCGGTCTTTGTCTGTATCTTCAATACGAACAATATAGGTACCGCCGTACCGTTTGGCAAATAACCAGTTAAACAAGGCTGTTCGCAACGAGCCAATGTGCAAATTTCCAGTCGGCGACGGTGCAAATCGAACCCTCACTTATTGAGACTCCAACCGAATAGTATTGAGAGCAGAGCCTGCCTTAAACCATGTGATTTGATTGGCATTATATGTATGGTTAACCAAAATCGCAGTCTCGGTACCATCGGTATGATGCACCACCATCGTCAACGGTTGACCCGGCGATAATTGCGTAATACCTTGAATGGATACTCGGTCCATTTCTTGCACTTGAGTATAATCATCCGGATTCGAAAACGTAAGCGCTAAGACCCCTTGCTTTTTCAAATTGGTTTCATGAATTCGGGCAAATGACCGTACCACCACCACCTGAACACCTAAAAACCGAGCTTCCATCGCCGCATGCTCCCGAGAACTACCCTCGCCGTAGTTTTCATCCCCAATGACAACCGACCCGACGCCCCCTTTCTGATACTGTCGGGCGACATCTGGCACAGGGCCATAGTCCCCTGTATCGGCGTTTAGAACCGCATTCGTTTCGCCAGTGAATCGATTGGTAGCCCCAATTAAAAAATTATCCGAAATATTTTCTAAATGGCCACGGTATATTAACCAAGGGCCGGCCATTGAAATATGATCCGTCGTGCATTTCCCCGACGCTTGTATCAACAAATGCAGACGATGAAAATCCAAGCCGTCCCATGCTGGGAATGGGCGCAACACTTGCAAACGCTTGGAGTCTGGGTCAATGGTAACCGGCTGACTCGTATCGTTGACTGGCGCTTGATACCCATGCGTGTTATCGGTAAACCCCGCTTTGGGAAATACATCACCTGACGGTACCGGCAGTCGGATCGATTCCCCCGACGGCGTATCCAACGTATCCGTCGCGGGGTTAAAGGTCAGGCGACCACCCAAAACCATTGCCGTGACCATTTCCGGTGACGCCACAAACGCATGCGTTAGCGGATTGCCATCATTGCGCTTGGCAAAATTTCGATTAAATGAAGTGATAATAGAGTTTTTTTCCGTCACATTATGGCGTTTCCATTGACCAATACATGGGCCACACGCGTTCGCCAGTACAACAGCTCCCATTTGCCGAAATGTGTCTAACAGCCCATCGCGCTCAGCCGTTTCCCGAATCATTTCTGAACCCGGGGTAATGGTAAATTCGCATTGGGCCTTAAGCCCCGCATCCACCGCCACTTTAGCTACCCGATGGGCACGGCTCAAATCTTCATACGATGAATTGGTACACGAGCCGACCAACCCCACCGACAAAGGTTCCGGGTAATCATTGGCCGTCACAGCGGCTGAAAATTTAGATAAGGGCCACGCTAAGTCCGGTGTAAATGGCCCATTAATATGGGGCTCCAGCGTCGAAAGATCAATTTCAATAACCCGGTCATAGTACTGGTGGGGGTTATCCAATACCGCAGGGTCTGCCTTAAAATATGCCTGGTAGTGACTGGCCAGCTCAGCAATTGGGGCGCGATTCGTTTGTGTCAAATAGTCCGCCATTGATGTATCAAACGGGAACACCGATGTAGTAGCCCCAATTTCAGCCCCCATATTGCAAATTGTTCCTTTACCTGTACACGATATCGACTCAGCGCCTGGGCCAAAGTATTCAATGACCGCATTGGTACCCCCTTTAGCCGTTAGCAACCCCGCCAAATATAAAATGACATCTTTCGGGCTTGTCCATGATTCAGCATTAAACCGCCCGGTTAAATGTACGCCGATAATTGTGGGGAATTTCAACTCCCAAGGCAGCCCAGTCATGACATCAACGGCATCAGCCCCCCCCACCCCAACCGCTAGCATGCCCAAGCCACCGGCATTCACTGTGTGGCTGTCCGTACCAATCATAACCCCACCGGGAAATGCATAGTTTTCTAAAACCACTTGATGAATGATTCCAGCGCCCGGTTGCCAAAATCCAATGCCGTATCGGTCCGAAACTTGTTCTAAAAACTGATACACTTCGCGATTCGAATCCACGGCACGCTTCAAATCTGATTCAGCTCCATGTTCCGCTAAAATTAAATGATCACAGTGCACTGTGGTGGGCACAGCCGTTTGCGCCCGACCCGATTGCATAAACTGCAACAAGGCCATCTGCGCTGTGGCATCTTGCATACAGACACGATCTGGATGCAATTCAATATAGCTGTTTTTGACAGACGCCAACTCTGTATTTGAAACCGCATGGCTAATTAATAATTTCTCAGTCAATGTTAGTGGTCGCTGAATCGAATCAAGCGTCTGCTTTAGTTGTTTGTATCGCTCAGAAACGGCATCGTATTGTAGCAACATAATCGTTATTTTACCAAACTATAGGGTTGTCTCAACTGCTTGAATCACAGCCTTGGATAATGGTTTCTCTCGAGACCCAAACCGAGCCACCACATACCCATTGCGATCAACCAAAATTTTATTAAAATTCCATGACACTTTTCCTGTCTTCTTGGGATTGGACTCGGTTAAGTAGCGGTATAGCGGATGTATCCAACGCCCACGAACCGGTACCTTCTCCATCATGGGGAATGATACGCCGTAATTGAGCGAACAAAAACTCGCAATGTCTGTTGCTGTTCCAGGCTCTTGATTCGCAAAGCTATTGCTGGGGACCCCCACAACAACCAATCCGCGGTCCTTGTATTGCTCATACAGTGTTTGAAGCCCTTCATATTGGTAGGTAAATCCGCATTTGCTAGCGACATTAACGAATAAAATAGACTTACCTTGAACCGATTTCCAGTCCCATTCAGTGCCTGATAATGTCTTGATTTCAATGCTGTAGAGGCCAGATGCCACCACGGGTATTTCGGGTGTATTTGCATACAAACGATCGCGAAACAACCATAAACCCAGGCCCAAACCCAAACAAAGACCCACTAAAACAGTACGCATAAAGGACCTCCTTGACCGTGTGTCATTATATGGAGCGGGATACCAGATTCGAACTGGCGACCTTTTGCTTGGCAAGCAAATGCTCTACCAACTGAGCTAATCCCGCACATAGTGTTTTAGCTTACCATGATTATTAGACAACCGTGAAGCACTACTCTGTTTCTGTTACACGACTTGCTGCGGCAGCACTATCCGCTTTTAATGCGGTCGTAAGCTGCTGACGCTGCTGATCTATAGACTTAAAGTCAGCCGACATGCCCGCTTCTGTATAGGCAACCGCTAAGGCATCCAAGGTGGTTAAGTCTGTCTTGCCTAGCGCCAAAGCTTTGGCATACGCAGCCTTCATTTTTTTTCGGTTTCCTCGATCATAATAATAGTGGCCTTGAGCCACGTATACGGAGGGCCATGGGCTCGTATCCTGAATCAAATCTGCTTTTAGCGTCGTTTTTTTCCACTCAGTATCCGCCAAGGCATATTGGTCGGTATCCGCATACAACTTAGCTAAAAAATAGTGTGGAATTGGTGAGTTTGGGTCTTGAGACACGCTCGATTCAAAGGCCTGAATCGCGTCTGTATATGCCCCTGTTTTTAAAGCATGAACGCCTTTGAGTAGCGGGTTAATAATAATTAACGGATTCGTGCCGGTCATAGCCAAAAACAGGCCATCTTTTGCGTACTGCGCTTTTGCTTTAGCAACGACTTGCCGTTCGGATGCAAAGTCGTCCGGCTCAATAACTTTAACCGGGCGCCGCTCAGACACTCGAATTAAGTGCCACCCAAATTGTGTTTGGACAGGCTCAGACAACGCACCATCCGCCAAAGCATACGCCGCGTCGGCAAAGGCAGTCACCACTGTATGGTACCGAATCCACCCCAAATCCCCACCCGATTGTGCATTGCTAGAATCCGCGGAATACTGATTAGCGGCTTGAGTAAATGACACGTTACCACGCAAAATATCATCGCGAATATCCGTAATTAATGCCTGTGCTTCGTCGGGTTGCTCCGGGTCAATGGGAATTAAAATATGACGCGTCAACAATTCGGTATAAAAATCGGTAATATCTTGGTCACTAATGGATACTTGATTTAACTTTTTTTGCACTTTTTGAACCCGTATGTTGTTTTCTAACCGTACTTTATACTGATCATAACTTAGGCCATTCTCTGCCAATCGTTTCCGCAAATCCGATTGCCGGGTAATGGCTAGGCCTTGCATTACCTGTTGCAAATATGACTTGTATTCCGATCGAGTCACGGTAACGTCTGTGGCACGCGCATGGTGCAACAATAGCGAAAACTCCATGGCGCGTTGAAAGGCATAATAATACCGATCCATGAGCGTTTCAGGAGTGGGCTTTCGATGGCGGTCCGATTCGCCAGATGCCGCTTGAACTTCTGAGAAAAACCCAAAGAATTTTTGACCCGATATTGGAATATCTCCAATTATTGCCACATAATCCGTTGGCCGCTCTGAGTTGGCCGTATTGGTACTGGATTCACTACCCCCGCCCCAAAATGTGCCCGCAAACATGGTTAACGCAAAAGACACAACGATCCCCCACCCGATCCATTTAATATTATTTCGAAATATTCCTAACATAATTTATTTGAGTGTCCGACTAATTGAGATATAAGCACCTACAATACCCAAGACTGTTCCTATTATAAACAAACCGGTGTAAATCCACCATAGCACGGGTGAATTAAAAATTAAGGGCATGAATGGAAATTGCTGTTGAATGTATCGAGCAACCGCATCGTAACTAAATTTGAGTATGCCAATAGCGACACTGGAACCAGCAACCCCCAGAACGAACCCTTCGATGACAAATGGCCAGCGAATAAACCATCGCGTAGCGCCAACGAGTTGCATAATTTCCACTTCATTATGCCGAGCCATGATGGTTAGTCGAATAGTATTAACAATAATCATGAGCGTGGCGAGTAGCAATAGCGCATTAAATCCCCAACCGCTAATTCGTAGCCATTTGGATAACAACTGAATACGTTCGGTTACATACCCGCCATAGACAATATCTTCCACAACGGTTGTATATGTTTTTAATTTAGCAACCATTTCTTGTATCTTGGTTTGATCGGTTACCCGAATAATCATGGTGTCGGGCAACGGGTTTTTATTAATGTATGTTGTTAGTTGGGTTCCTGAGTATTGTTGCTTCAATGTCTCCCAAGCAACCGCTTTATCCACAAATTCAACCTCCCGAACCGTGTCAAAGCCTTGCACAACTGCATGAAAATCACGTTTATCCCGACGGGTAATTTCGTCACGGAAAAACACTCTAATTTCTAATCGTGACACAAAAAAATCAGCCAGGTTATTGACATTAACCGTGAACAGCAAAAAAAAGCCCAGCACCACCATTGAGACGGCTAACGTACACAACGACAACACACTCATTAAACCGGATCGACGCAACCCAATTCCAGCTTCACGAATAAAAAAGAATAGGCTAGGCATAATGCCCCATAATCGTATCACTCATTACCGTGCCATTCATTAATCGAACCACCCGCCGGCGCATTTTATTCACAATACGCCAATCGTGCGTGGCCACAATAATTGTGGTTTTTCGTTGGTTAATCTTACCCAACAATTGCATAATATCCCATGCAGTATCGGGGTCTAAATTTCCTGTCGGCTCGTCCGCCAATAAAATACGCGGTTGATGAACAATCGCACGCGCGATACAAATTCGTTGTTGTTCACCCCCCGATAAAGCTCTTGGGTACGCATGGGCTTTATTAGTCAACCCTACTAAGTCCAACACTTGGTGTACCAATTGATGAATTCGCCGACGTTTATAATGCAATACTTGCAATACAAACGCAATGTTTTCATAGACTGTTCGCCTGGGTAACAACTTATAATCTTGGAAAATCATACCCACGTCTCGACGCAATATTGGTAATTGATCGACCCGCAATCGCGTTAATTCATAAGCCAATACCTGAGCGCGCCCCGCTGATGGACATTCCCGACCATGCAAAACATTAAATAAGGTGGTTTTTCCAGAACCCGATGGGCCCACCAAAAAAACAAACTCACCTTGATCAATCGCTAAAGACACATCGTTGAGTCCATACTGGTCATTGTCATACCGTTTAGACAACGATTGAATCGCAATCACAGCATTACCGAAGCTGATCCGCGCGCATGGACCATTGACTAATGTCTTGAAACAATACCATAAGCATCACTACCAGCAACACAGCCATGCCCGCTTGGTTAATGCGTCGCTCCCAAATAGCACTTAAGCGCTTATTGCGTACGGCCTCAATGCCCAGCAACAAAAGGTGCCCCCCGTCCAATACTGGAAATGGGAATAAATTAAAAACCCCCAGGGCCACACTAATCATCGCAAGTATGGCCACGAGTTGCGTTCCAAGTTCTTGAGACCCCACCACCTGAACAATGCCTACCGGCCCCATCAAATCACTAAATTGAACCGTTTGGGCAATGAGCAACTGAATCGTTGTTAGCGTTGTCAGAATGCTTGACCCGGTCATTCTTGCCCCATCAACAACGGCTCTTATTGGTGTTGTTGGTTCATAATCAACACCGAATGACACGCCGATTTTATACCCATCACCCGACTCTACCGGTTGTGTTGATAGCAACTTAACCAGGCCGCTTCGCTGAATCGTCAATAAAACCTGTTGCCCATTGGACGCCTGAATTCGCTCAATAATATCCAAACGCACATCCGTCACCGCCATACCATCGACTTCAAGAATACGATCCCCTGTTTGCATGCCTATTGTATCCGCTGGCATACCCGAAGAAACAGCCGCAACAACTGGCTGCAACACGGGTTTTCCTGAAACGCCATACACAAGCGAAAACAAGACAAAGGCCAGGACTAAATTCATCACTGAACCCGCGACTAAAATCAACGCTCGGCCCCACCGTGTTTGGTTATAAAATAACCCCTCATTCACAGAGGCATCCATCGGTTCATCGGAATCATCCATGCCGGCCACACGCACAAATCCGCCAATAGGAAATAACCGAAACGTGTAAAGCGTTCGTCGACCGCGACGTTTGGCAATTACAGGCCCCATTCCTACAGCAAATTCGTGAACCCCCACACCCAAATAACGAGCCGCCCAAAAATGGCCGAGCTCATGTATAACAATAATAAAATTAATACCAAGAAGGGCTATTAAACTACTCATGCAGGCTCAGTACAATCGCTATGTCTCTCTATAGAGGAAACAATTGCATCTACCGTAAATCCAAGCTTGGATCGCAATTGATCCGCTGTGCCACTGTAGCCAAACTGATCCACCCCAATAACTAAGCCATCGTGTCCCACATACGCATGCCACCCAAATGAGACGCCCGCTTCTATAGCGACCCGAATACCCACTGTGCGCGGTAATACGGATGCCCGGTACTCGCCGGATTGCTGATTAAACAATTCAAAACAGGGCATACTAACGACCCGAACACGCTGTCCTTTGGCCTCAAGCCGATGCATAACCTGCATTGCCAGGCTGACTTCTGAACCGGTTGCGCATACGACACAATCTAATGGGCCTTCACCCGGAGATTCTGTTAGCGAATACCCCCCGCGCAATGCTAACTCCCCATTGGTTTCCGCCAAATCCACAATCGCTTGACGGGTCAATATTAGAGCAGTTGGACCCGCGTAGCGCAAAGCAGCAATCCAGGCAGCTTTTGTTTCTGTTTGATCCGCTGGCCGAATGACGTTTAGCCCCGGCATTGCACGCAAACTGCTAACATGCTCAACGGGCTGATGGGTTGGGCCATCTTCACCTAAAAAGACACTGTCGTGTGTCAATTGATAGACCACCCGTAACCGCATTAATGCCGCTAGCCGAATAGCGTTTCGGCAATAGTCTGAAAAGGTCAGAAACGTGCCTATGTACGGAAGAATACCGCCATGCAATGCCAAGCCATTGGCTATAGATGCCATTGCAAACTCTCGCACCCCATATTTAAGCTGCGGGTGCTCATACTGGTTTGCTGAAATAATACCCGCCCCCACAATACCTGTTGAATCTGAACACGATAGATCCGCAGATCCGCCCAACACATTGGGTAAGTTATCGACAATAACCTGAATTAGCGCGTGGGAAATTGCACGCGTAGCCGCATTGGGCTTTATACTGGCCGTCCGCACCGCATGTTCTGTTTGCTTCCATGCTGGTGCATCATCTGATTGCGTTGCCGCCCATCGCTTGGTCATTCGTGGATGCGTTGCCTGCCATTCATCCATATGCCGATTCCATCGTGCCACATAGTCTCTTCCCCGCTCTGTATAGTGTGTCCTAGTCGTCATTACCGCTGGATCCACATAAAACAAAGGCTCCGGCGGTATCCCGTGGTAGGCTTTGGTTGCCTGCGTCTCGTTTAAACCCAATGGCTTACCATGCGCCTCGGACGTGTTGGAAACAGTGGGCGCCCCCTGACCTATGGTTGTTTTGGCCATAATCAACACCGGCTTTGGATGCTGGCGGGCATCGGTCAACGCCTGGTCAATGGCCGCAACGTCGTGTCCATCTACGCGAATAACATGCCATCCATACGCGCGATATCGGGCGCCCACATCTTCTGTGAAACATTCTTTTGTAGGGCCGTCCAAACAAATTTCATTATCATCATAAATGAGTGTTACATTTTGAAGTTTTAAATGCCCCGCCAATGACGACGCTTCTGAGCTAACACCTTCCATTAAACACCCATCACCGGCCAAAATATAGGTATGCGGCAAATTATCAGCATCCATACCCCATTGATACAAGGCATTCTGATGTTGGGCACCCAGCGCCAGCCCAATGCCCATGGCAATTCCTTGCCCCAAAGGGCCCGTTGTGGCTTCAACGCCCGGTGTTTCCCGATACTCTGGATGCCCTGGTGTTGGACTTTCGCATTGTCGAAATTGACGAATCGAATCCAAACTAACGCCATAACCAACCAAATGCAACACACTATAAAGCACCATGGAGCCGTGACCCGCCGATAAAACAAACCGGTCTCGGCCTGCCCAATCGGGTACCTGGGGATGAAACCGCAACTGACGGGCGTATAAGCACGCCACAATGTCGGCACAGCCCAAGGGGAGCCCTGGATGCCCACTATTAGCGGCTTCAATTGCATCCATACTTAGCCCCCGAATGCCACGAGCTAATTGAGCAACCGCAGTGAAATTGATTGGGGGTGTGTCTGATTTTATCATAGGGCTAGTGCATCTGATTCAAAGCATGCAGGGCTTTATTATCAGTCTGAGGCGCTTCCAGGGTTGATTCACCGGTGTCTGAAATAACAACGCCGGGTGGGGCAAACAAAAAAATACCCTCTCCAATTTTTTGCATAGATCCATTAATGGCGTAAGTAGTGCCACACACAAAATCAATAAGTCGTTTACCCAATTCCCCATCTAAATGTGTCAATAAAACAATGACGGGCACCCCATCGCGTAAGTAGTTGCCCACTGTTAGCGAATCTTCATAAATGCGGGGCGATTCAATCCGAATTGATGCCGTCGACTGCTTAGAAAAACGGTTTTTTTGCTTGGGAAACGCTGCTGGAACTGGGTCTGCTAGCGAATCTTCTGGGCAATGCTCATCCCCTTCAAATCCAAAAAATAGTTTCACGCTATTCCATACTTTCATTATAGAGTTCTAGTATACCGTAATTAGCGTAAACGTCACAACCATTCAAGCAGTTGCGACCCCAAGCGAATTTGGGTTGAACCGGTCTGAATGGCCAGTGAGTAATCGTGACTCATTCCCATACTTAGCCCAACAACCGCTCGGTGGTAGGCCTGACACTGATCCACCATACCCCGTGCTGCTTGAAATACAGAAACAATCGCCGCATCAGATGCCGGGTGTGGACCCATAACCATGCAGCCGGTAATCGCTATGTTTGGCAGTGCCATAAGCGCGGGCAATTCTGCCCAGAATTCAGCTGAAGAAAACCCATATTTATGAGAATCTCCGGTTAAATTTAACTGCAGATACACCGGCAACATCACGTCTAATTCAGCCGCTGCATTGCTAACAGCGCGCGCTAACTGCAATGAATCAATGGACTCAATTCGATGACTGGCGGCGACTGCTTTTTTAACTTTATTGCGTTGCAAATGCCCAATCATCACCCATTCCAAATCGGGGGGGTTAAACACCGCCTGTTTGTCTTGCATCGCCTGGACTTTATTTTCACCAACTCGTCGGATTCCCGCTGCATACAGTGCCTGAATTTGCTCAACTGTTGCATATTTTGTTACGGCTAATAATGCTACCGAATGGGTATGGCAGTAAGCAAGCAACTCCGATAATGACTGACACTGTGCCATTGATCTATCTAGTTTACACCCACTAGCGGGGATTTGTCACCGTAAACCAGAAATTAACTGTGGTATACTATGTGGTATACTAAATGGGTTTTTAGTAAGCATAGCAAGCATAAAAACCAATTGTATTGGGTTTGCCTACCGTTTTTGAATAGAAATGTTAATAGAAGATAGTGTGGCATAATTGTACTGTATTTGTATTATTGTAATAGATTA
>DJIL01000046.1:42122-44274 GCA_002433595.1 bacterium UBP8_UBA6595
TATTATTGTAATAGATTACCGTTAGGCACCGGGAACTGTATTCGCCAGTGTGAGTAAACAAGCGTAAATAAAGGTATAAATAAAAAGGAGTTTAGGAACAATGAAATCATTTAAATCTCAAGCATTTGAAATAGAAGCCATCGAATTAGCGGGTGAATCTGAGTTTATTGTTCGGGGCGGCCGGCATTTATTTGATCGATTACCCCGTGCATTTGAGGGCATTAAGACAATTGGTGTCATCGGGTGGTCGTCTCAGGGTCCTGCACAGGCGCAAAACTTACGGGATTCCCTTGTGGATACCCCAATCACTGTTAAGGTAGGGCTACGCAAGCATTCGGCATCAAGGGCAAAAGCAGAAGCCGCCGGATTCACTGAGGAGTCGGGCACATTGGGAGAAATGTACGACGTCATTGCTGAATCTGATCTTGTATTGCTTTTAATTGCCGATGCCGCCCAAGTGAGTGAATACAGTCAGATTGTCCAGCACATGAAACCAGGCGCAACGCTAGGCTTATCGCATGGGTTTTTACTGGGGCATTTACACTTTAACAACCAAGAATTCCCGGGTAGCATTAACATTGTTGCCGTTTGCCCAAAAGGCATGGGGCCATCGGTTCGCCAATTATATGTACAAGGGAAGTCTGTTAATGGCGCCGGCATTAATTGCAGCTTTGCCGTACACCAAGATTTAGACAATCGCGCAACTGACATTGCGTTGGGTTGGGCGATTGCAATTGGCGCACCGTTTGTCTTTCAAACCACCTTGGAAAGTGAATACAAGTCGGATATTTTTGGAGAGCGCGGTATTTTATTGGGTGCGATCCATGGTATTGCTGAAAGTTTATGGCGATGGTTGGTTCGATCGGGCATATCAGAAACGGATGCATTTAATCAAACCGCTGAGTCTATTACCGGTCCTATTTCTGAAACCATTTCAACACACGGTATTCGGGCTGTTTACGATGCCCTTAATACGACTGAGCAAGAAACATTTGCTCGCGCGTACAGTGTTAGTTATCAGCCGGCAGCTGAGATCTTGTCTGAAATTTATGATGAGGTCGCCTCTGGCAATGAAATTAATAGTGTGGTCATGGCTAATAATCGCTTTGACACATTTCCGATGACATCCATTGAAGGAACCCCCATGTGGGCGGTAGGCGATACTGTCCGTGCCAGTCGGGGCAGCCGAACAATTAACCCAACAGCAGCGGGTGTTTATGTTGCCACAATGATGGCGCAAATTGATGTGTTACGCAACCATGGTCATGCGTGGTCCGAAGTGTGCAACGAATCAATTATTGAAAGCGTCGATTCGTTAAACCCCTATTTGGATTACAAAGGCATTGCCTACATGATTGACAACTGTTCTACGACTGCCCGATTGGGGGCTCGGAAATGGGCGCCACGATTTGATTATGCAATTGCACAACAAGCGTTGTGCCACTTGGATAACGACACCGTTGTGGACCGAGGACTCATTAGTGAATTCCTCAATCACCCGGTGCATCAGGCGATGGCCGTGTGTGCAACCTTGCGTCCATCGGTCAGCATTGCATTAAATGAGTTGAATACACTCGCACAATAGGGTAAACTAAGAGTCTGGCCATGAGCGAGGCTCTGTTTTCACAGGGTTTGCCTAAACGGGGGCGTAGTTCAGTTGGTTAGAACGCCTGCCTGTCACGCAGGAGGTCGCGAGTTCGAGTCTCGTCGTCCCCGCCAGAATTTTTTCAAAAAACCTGATCCAGAACTTTTTCAAAAAACCTGATATTGTATAGATATGATTACTGGCAGTGCCTATTGTGTCCGGAATTTAGACCAGACCATTCATTTTTACACCAAAGTCCTCGGCATGTCTGTACTCGAAACTGGCCCATCCACCCAACGTCCAGCTGTAAAGCTTGGCTATTCATCGGCCAATTGTGGTTTATATTGTGTCGAATACCCACAAGCTAGTCAGCCGCAGCTGACATCTCCCGGATACTGGAAAATTGGCATCACTGTTCAGGACTTGGATGCCACCGTTGCCACCATTCGCACGCAATACCCAGCGATCACAGACCCTGTTCAATTTAGAGATATTGGCTATTTATGCCACACGCAAGACCCAGACGGCAATACCATTGAATTGCTCCAACATACGTTTTACGGGAAT
>DJIL01000046.1:44671-54159 GCA_002433595.1 bacterium UBP8_UBA6595
ATTCCAGTCTATACCGCACTGGGTCTGCGGCTGTTGAGCAAGCAGGCAACGCCAAGCTTTGATTTGTATTTTTTAGCAGAAACATCCGATGCCTTACCAGATCCAGCTATTGAATCGGTCCACAATCGAGAATGGCTCTGGCAACGCCCGTATCCGTGCCTCGAAATTCAGCATATTCACAGCAACCCAGGCCCCTATCAATTGCCAGCCCCCCATCACTACGGGTGGCATGGCCTCGTACTAAATCCAGGAAACTACCCCAAAACAGATTTTGATGGCTATCCCCTCCTATCGGCAGACGATTTTTCTCTTGGCCTAACAGCCCAATAAAAACACCTCAACAGTTTATGGCTATCGCCACCGCTGATCATACCCCATAATTGGTGCCTATCTTCTAAACCTTATTCTCACTTTTTTTGCCTTGACGTAACCGGGGGCATTACAAAACTTATATCCTTGAAGTTGGAGGGAAAAAATGAATAAGTCCTTTTAGGTTCGTTGTTGCAGAGTTAGCTGCTGATTTGCTGTATTCATAAGAAATAAACCTTCACGAGTACGTATTAACCTTGCTTGCTTTCTGGATATTGCGTTATTAGCTGGATCAATATCACTTCTAGAAACAACAGCTATTTCAACGTCTCCTTGATATTCACACATAAATTTATATTTCTTGTTTTTTTCACCAAAAACCAGCTCTATCTTTCCATCTTCTTCCAGCTTTATCTTTATATCTTCTTGTATAAAAGATTGCCCGTCTACAGTTTTAATTCTGCTATTTATGCACTCCCAAGCATTACTACCGGCCATTGCAAGTCCAAATAATCCATCCTTTAAAACTCTTCGTAGCTCTTCAGCTTCTAGAATGTATTCATTTGGTTGATCACCGATTGTTGCGGTAAACCACCTATCTTTAATGCCTGAGCTTCGTGTGTAGCCCTTTGCCACATCCTGTCTATCATAACGTTGTTTCGGTATGGTTGCTTTGGTAGCTTCAGAGTTATAGGAGGAATTGTCATAATGAACTTCTTCAAACTGAAAGTCCTTTATACGAAATAGACCTCTTCTCATAAATTCTAAAGAGTTACTGTTAGCTATTGCAACACCTTTCTTACACTCAATAATTAGCTCTACTTCTTTCTGTTCACTATCTCTTCTTGGGTCATATAGGCCAAATCCTAATCCTGGTGTTTCTGTTACTATGGGAACAATGTTAAAGTGATTTTCTCCCTCTTGCAACTCGTAAGGTATACCAGGAAATAAAACGCCATTGCTATTTCTTGTTTTAGAACCAATAGAAACACTAGAAAGACTAGAAATACAAATTACTGATAGTCTGATCGAAGAATTAATAGGACTACCAACTATAGTTGAAATCGTCTCGTTATTGTCGCACAGAGTTTTACCTTCAAAGGATAACACAACTGAAATCGTCTGATCATCAGAAAAATGCTTTCCTATAATTTCTTCTCTTAATTTCCCCACCGTATATCTAGTATCAACTTTTATCTCAAACTCTTCACCACTTAAGAAATGAGCAATAACAGTTACTTCTGATGCTGCTAGTTCTAGTGCTGGTTCTGCTGCTGGTGGGTGTGCTGCTGCTGCTTTTTTTACTGCGTTTTCTACTAATACTTTTGCTACTACTGCTAATGGTGTTGGTGGTGTTGGTGCCCCTGATGATGCCTCTCTATCAGGAGGAAGACCTGTTCGCTTTCGGTCAGGTGGGTGAAAAAATAGCATAACTAATTATCCTTCTATTAGTGCTGATTACATTAAAATCATATTTAATACTATTTTTTATCAACTTTCAAATTATATATTTAGCAAATCTGTACACAAAAATTGAGAAAAAAAACAAACATCTGGTATAATATTGTGTCACAATTGTGTAGTAGTTAACTTTTGTTTAAGAAACGAGGAAATTATGGCAAGTTTCCGAGGATTTTAAAGACTACTTTATTATTATGCAGGTCGATGCACGCCCCCAGCCAACAATCAAATTATTGTTCAACATTCCAGCTTGTTGCCAACCGGTGCAATTTCTATACCGGAATTTAATGAATCCAAACCCACGTTTGTGTTCTAAATGATGCCATCCATTTTCTCATTAGCCTGCGTATTGGCATAGTGCGCTGGCTTGTGAGCCAATGGTCAAAACAACAAGCATTTGTAGTAATATTTTTATTGTATTTTGTGTCCAATCGAACGGTTTATCGCTGAAAATAATGCCTTAATGGATGCCAGCGTAATATTATTATCAATCCCAACCCCATGTATTTTTTTGCCATCAATCGTAATGCTCATATAGCAGATAGCTTTTGAATCGGATCCCTGTGACAATGAATGCTCAGAATAATCATCAACTTGAATATTGGGAAATAAATGAATCAACGCTTTTTTAGATGCATCAATTGGGCCATTTCCAATGGCTGATAGAGACTCTATTTTCCCATTAAACTGAATGGTTAGGTCGCTTTTTACTTGGCCATCTTCAAACAATTCGGTATGAATTTTCTGAAGTGAGAGCCATGCATCACGGTTAATAAATTCCTCATTAAAAATAGTCCATACATCCTCTGAAGATATTTCCGTACCCGTATCCTCGGTTTTCTGTTGAATAAAGGTGGCAACAGCGGGTTGCATATGTTTTGGAATAATACAGTTGTATTCTTTTTCTAGAATATAGGCCACACCACCTTTTCCAGATTGGCTGTTGATGCGGATGATGGCTTCGTATTTTTTTCCAATATCCTCTGGATCAATGGTTAAATAGGGGACATCCCATTGGGTATTTTTTTGATATTTGGACATGCCTTTTTTAATGGCATCTTGGTGAGACCCTGAGAAAGCAGTGAACACCAGATCCCCTGCGTATGGGTGTCTCTGTGGAATTTCCATGCCAGTGGATTCCTTGTACACTGTTTCCATCTCCTCTAAATTGTAAACGTTCAATTCTGGATCAATGCCATGCATAACTAAATTTAATGCCACCGTTGTGATATCCAAATTACCTGTTCTCTCACCGTTGCCAAATAGGGTTCCCTCAACTCGGTCAGCCCCAGCCAAAAGTGCCAATTCAGTGGCTGCCGTACAGGTTCCACGATCATTGTGTGTATGGACACTCAGTAAGATTTCATCGCGCTTGTTTAAATGATTTGAGGCATACTCAATCATATCGGCGTAGACATTGGGCATGAACATTTCAACGGTGGCGGGCAAGTTGATAATCATGGGGGATAAACCATTCCAACGATCAATGACTTCATTGCAAATTGCCATCGAAAAATCAATTTCTGTTCCTGTAAAACTTTCTGGGGAATACTCCAAGATAATATTTGACTGATGATTGGTTATGTTGCGTTTGATTTCATCAACCCCATCCAATGCAATCTTGATAATTTCATCTTTTGATTTATTAAATACATAATTTCGTTGTGCGATTGATGTTGAATTGTACAAGTGAACAATAGCTGAATGGGCACCTTCAATAGCGGCCAATGTCTGTTTGATAAGGTGTTCCCTTGATTGGGTTAATACCTGTATGCAGACGTCCTCAGGAATTAAATTGTTTTCGATAATGTAGCGAACAAATTCAAACTCAATTGTGGAGGCCGATGGAAACCCAACTTCAATATGCTTGAACCCAATGGAGACAAGGTAGTTAAATAAGTTGATTTTCTGAGTTAAATTCATTGGTGTGACCAAGGCCTGGTTGCCATCACGAAGGTCAACACTGCACCACAATGGTGCTTTTGACAAGTGATTGTTTGGCCATTGTCGATTGGGCAATTCAATCGGGGATAACCGTGCATACTTTTTTTTTGGAGGATAATTTTTTGAATTCACTTAATTATTGTATCAAAGTTAACGGGAATGCAAAAGGAAATTAGGTCTGTTTTGTTGAATTTAAAAATGCCCACGACTTGGACGCCATAATGCACTGTTACAGCCCATACGGAGTTTTCACGCCTGCGTTTTCAACCCACGTGTGTTATGGATCAGCTGCTATACGCGACTACTATGCTCGGTTAATCGCCAAGCAGAATTTGTTTATTAAACTGTTTGACGTTAGCGAATCGAAACTGGAAAACGCTTTTGTGTATTGGCATAGTGCGCTGGCTGTGTGCCTCGGGGGCTACCACGCCCCCGAAACTCGACGGGTTGAACAACACGAAGGAGATTATCTCTTGAAAAGTAGTTCGTGTCACGTTGCTTCCAATCCAGCAGCTAACATTTTGAAATGTACAGTTTTATCATAATACTTCGCTGCCTTCTTCTTTTAATTACTCAGTATGCCGTCTGGTTACGATAGCCCCACAGCTGCTTGATATCCTGCTACTCCATGTAAGTAACGATTGCACCCGCTTTTCCAATATTTTTTAGTTGCATGATACAACCAATATATCAGTCAATCACTCAACGTATTAGTATTAATGTAAAAAACAATCTTGGGCTAAAATCGCAGAGCTCCGATACCCTGCCGCTGGCGTCCTTCAGCCACCGGCTTACGAGCATTTCTATACCTCTGTTTTAAATAATAGATTTATTTTCACACTGAAACTAAGTATTCGACAATGGAAGAAATATTAATATTCAAGTATCCTAATTATTATGAGTCGATCTTATTCTCAAAGGGATATTAAACTTTTATGGGGGGAGGCTGCTGCACGTTGTTCTATGTGTAAAGAAAAGTGTATTTCTAAGTCTGACAATGCGAATGAAAAAGATGCGCTAACAGGTGATATCGCACATATAGTAGACTATTCAGATTTGTCTACAAGTTCTCGTAGCGATTCATCGCTATCTAAACAAGAAAAAAACTCATATAACAACTTGATTTTACTATGTAAAAACTGTCATGCAAAAGTAGATCAACAAAAAGAAACTTACTCTCAAAGTGAACTCATCAAACTAAAAAATGACCATCAGGGCTGGGTTGATCAACAACTTGAAAATGCGATTGCAGATATTGGTTTTAAGGAATTAGAAATTATCTCTAAGGCGTTGGTATCTAATCCTTCTGAATTTTCAGGAGATTTTTCTGTTATCCCACCCAAAGAAAAGCTTAACAAAAACAATCTATCAGAAAGAATTTCTACAAAGGTCTCAATAGGACTGCTTAAGTCCAAAGAAGTCGAAAGCTTTTTAAGTAACTATGAAGGCTTTGACCCAAACTTCTCATCTAGGCTAGTTAAGGGGTTTATTGATAAGTATTTAGAATTGAAGAATAGCAATATCACCGGAGACACCCTATTTGATGAATTATATGTTTTTTCAAGTATAAATTCAGAAAAGTTTGAATATCAAGCTGCTGGTCTTGCAATATTGGTCTACCTATTTGAAAAATGCGAGGTATTTGAACATTGATACTACCAACCAAGCATATTACCTCGAAAGACTCTCTATTAGGTATTGGATCTGACATGATTTCACTATTAAATGAACCAATGACAGTTTCTTCTCTTTGGGTTAGCTTCAAGCAAACACATAATCGAACGAATAGAATCTTCTACCATACTCTGTACCTGCTCTATATTATTGGATTGGTTGATTTTAAAAACGGAAAGATTCTAAAGGTTGCTGAACAATGATCCACGAAATAAGAGCAAATAAGGATACGTTTAAAACCATACAGTTTAAAGACGGCGTTAACATTATTTTAGCTGATAAAACAGAAGAATCCGATGAAAAAGACTCTCGAAATGGCATAGGCAAAACATCAATTATTGAAATCATTCATTTTTGTCTGGGCTCAAAAATTGAGGATGAAAAAGGCCTAGGAAAAATTGAGCTTAAAGACTGGGTGTTTGAACTAGACATTGATATACGTGATGAAAAATATACAATCTCTAGAGGCACTAGCAATCCTGAAACATGCACTATTCAGGGTGACTTTGAAAATTGGGACGAACATGTTAAAAAAAATGTATCCGGACACAAAGTCCAAATTACCCCTAATGAATTAAATAAATTGCTAGGAAGCTATTTTTTTGGAATTCGATCTGAAGATATTGTAGAAAAAACGCATAACCCTTCATTCAGAACACTATTATCCTATTTTGTGAGACGAAGAAAAGACGCATACAGCGAACCATTTAAATATTTTTCAACGCAAAAACCATGGCAAACTCAAGTATATATTACTTTTTTAATGGGTTTGAATTGGAAATACGCTCGCGAATGGCAATTGGTAAAAGATAAAGAAAAGGAAATAAAAAGCCTTGAAAAGGCATTAAAGGCAGAAACCTTTAGTCATATAGCTGGCTCTCTTGGTGAACTTGAAACAAAAAAGCTCAGGTTGAAATCAAAATCTGAAAACACTAAATCTCAATTAGATGCTTTTCAAGTGCATCCTCAATATAGAGACATAGAAAATGAGGCAAACTCTCTAACACAGCAAATACATGACTTGATTAACACGAGCCTGACTTTAAAAAGAAGACTAGAAGCCTATCAAAAAAATATAAAAGAAGAGGAAGATTTATCTAGCAATGACATTAAAAACGTCTATGAAAAGGCCGGTCTAGAAATTCCTAACTTGATTATTAAACGCCTTGATGAAGCAATGAATTTTCATAGAGAAATCATCAAAAACAGAACTGACTATTTAGTTGATGAGATTGAGCTTTTAAAAACTAAGATAAATGAAACAGAATCAACGGTTACTACGCTTAGTGAAAAAAAATCAGAGTTAATGGCAATTCTGAACACACATAAAGCGCTCGACGAATACAATCTAATTCAACAAAAACATCTAAAAACCATATCTGAACTAGAAATCATAGAACGGAAAATTGACCTTGTCCGAAAATTTGAACAGGATAAAAGTGATTTAAAAATCTGGAAAGAAAACCTAAAAAAGTCCGCTCAACAGGATTATTTTGAGCAGGAACCAACTTGGAGTAATTTAATAACCACATTTAATGAGTTTTCTGAACAATTGTACGAATCCCCTGGTAATTTGGTCATTAATATAAACAACTCAGGATATCACTTTGACGTAAAGATTCAGCGTGCCGAAAGTTCTGGTGTGGCATTGATGGAAATATTTTGCTTTGATTTGATGTTAGCAAGTTTTTGGTCAAAAAAAGAATATTCTCCAGGGTTCATATTGCATGACAGCCTTATTTTTGCCGATGTTGATGAAAGGCAAATAGACAAAGCATTAAGGTTATCCCAAAAGATATCTCAAGAGAATAACTTCCAATATATCTGCTGTTTAAACTCTGACAAAGTTCCTCAATCTTTATTATCCGACAATTTTGTAAAGAACAATGTAGTTTTCTCCTTAAAAGATTCTCCAGAATCTAATTGCTTATTTGGGTTTAGGTTTTAAAAGTAGATCTCCCCATTAAGTCAAGTCAGAAAAAGAGAGTTAAACTGTTTTTGGTTGCGATTAAGTAAGAAAAATCCCCAGCTACAACAAATCAGTTTGGGTAAACAACACCACAGCTGTGGTATCGATATGCTGTTTTAAATGGCAGCTAAAAAAGAGCACGCGTTTTTCGCGTAGCGAGTGGCGATACCGCGCCAGCATTTTATAGGCAATAAAGCGTTTTCAACACGATGTCGTTTTTTATAGGCTCCCTTTGCTCGCCACCGGATAAATCGACGGTGTGTATTGCTCCAGCACCCATATCGCTTTGGCAGGTTGCGCCAAGGCGCTCCCGTTCTAAATATCCAAAACACTGCATTGATAAAGCGACGATTATTTTCGGCTATCCATCCCCATTGACCCTCTGTCCAGGTAAGTGTGGCTCTATTTTTTTCCAAGCCTTGTCGCTAATCTCATGCCGCTTTTCTGCATCGCTTTTCATAAAATAACTCCTTGGTATAGCTGAAACTTATTGCATAAATCAGGATTTATTATACCAAAAAAACCAAAAAATTCGTGACTACACTGTCTAGTATAGTGCTAAATGGCATATTATATCGACTTCACTTGGGTTTTATTTGGATTTTGCAATTTCAAATGTTTAAAAATTTGATAACTTGTTTAATAAGTGTACAACTGGATTAAGTGTATAATTGGATTAAGGAGTAAGTTTAATGATAACAGGCGCAAATCTAAATTTAAATAGGATACATACATTTAAAAAGTTGACTGGGGAAGACCTTTCTAAGGTTTCGGTGACTTCTCCTAACTATGCTATCTTATCAAGGGATGAGGCAAAAACACGGATTCAAGAAATGGGTGTTAACACGAATCAGTTCCCAGAAGGCACAAACTTCTTACCTATTTATAATAAAGTTTGTTTGGCAGATAATTTTTTAAAATCTAATAGGTATGTAAATTCGCAAACATCTGTTGAAGGCAATTTTCCTTTTGAGAAAGCTGTTTCTGAACGAAAACCCAAAAACATTTTGGAGGGATTAATTCTTTTAAATGCAGATCTCACAAATAGTTCAATTTTGTATAATGTTTACCAGGATTCTTCTTACCTTCTTCATGTTGGTTTAAAAAATACTGCCGTTCAAATGATGAAAGATCATGCTAACAATCAAAATGTGTTTGAGTTTGCTGTAAAACTCCTTGAATTAGGATTATAGGGATACTGCCGTTCAAATGATGAACGGTCATGCTGACCATCACAATGTCAAAGCATTTCAAGATGTTTTTAGAAGATATTAGACAAAAACAATTGGCTTCTCATACCCTTTTCAATGTTTCTCTAGGAAATTTTTTGGGCTTTAGTCTTTCCCTTCCCGAAGCAAGCCGAATACTTTTTTCATACCAATACTGTTTTAAAAAATGATTGAATGGCCTCACACACACGGTCAATATCCGCCAGAGTTAAATCCCCAATGGTTGCCAATCGAAACGTCTGCGTGCCCGGCAATTGCCCCGGATACACCGTAATGCCCCGCCGATACAAATAATCATGAAACTGATCAAAATCAAACCGATCAGACACCCGATCCGTAGCCCGATACGCCGTAATTAAATACCCCTGATCCGCCTCAGCAACTACGGATTCAAACCCCAAGGCTAGCATCGTATCATATAGCCGGCGCCACATCGCCTGGTAGCGCGCGTACCGAGCCGAAACCCCTTCCACCCGCAACTCCCGCAAGGCCGCTCGAAACGCATACGCACACTGTACCGGGGGCGTAAACCGACACTGTCCCTTCGCCGCTACCGCCGCATACTCACCATATAAATCCAAATACAAGCTCCGTTTGGGATATGTCTGAATCGCCTGCAACGCATCCATACGTGCCACGACAAACCCCAAGCCCGCCATGCCCTGAATATTTTTATTGCTACTCGCGGCATAAAACGCAATGCCATCGGCCACCAAATCCACCGGAACCGCCCCAAACGCACTCATGCCATCCACGCCCACCACAACCCCATACTGGGCACACAGTGCCCCCAACGCCGCCACATCGTTTAACAACCCCGTGGACGTCTCATGATGCACCACAAAAACATGGGTAAACTGACCCGATTCCAAGTATGCCTCAACCCCCGATACCGGCAACGC
>DJIL01000022.1 GCA_002433595.1 bacterium UBP8_UBA6595
CTACAACGACACCCAATGGAACTTTTAATTCTGCTGCCGATTACAGGGGCGCCACCACCCCCTGCGCCACAGCCTCTGACTCAGCCTTAACCACATCAATAACCACCTCATCGTGCACTTGAATAATTAGCTGTGACTTAAATACTTTCAACCCATCGTGTACCGCAATCATGGCTATTTTCATAATATCAGCCGCCGTGCCTTGTATACGGGTATTAACGGCTGTGCGTTCGGCATGTTGCCGGCGGACCCTATTCCCACTAGTCAGATCTGGCAATGCACGCCAACGCCCCCACAATGTCCGAACGCCCCCATCCTGGCGCGCCTGCTCAATGGTTGAATCAATAAACCCCCGAATGGCTGGAAATTGATTAAAATAAGCATCGACTAACTGTTTGGCTTCTGATCGTGCAATACGCAGCTGTTTAGAGAGTCCGTACGGGGATTGGCCATATAAAATTCCAAAATTAACTGTTTTCGCTATATTTCGCTGTGTTTTGGTCACTGAATCCAGGGGCACCTGAAACAATTGACTGGCCGTTTGCGCATGAATATCTCCATTGGCTCGATAGGCCGCCATTAACGCGGGGTCTTCGCAAAAGTGAGCCAAAAGCCGAAGCTCAATTTGTGAATAATCAGCCGATAAAATTTGAGAGTCTGGCGTGCTGGGACAAAACGCCCCCCGAATTTGAGCGCCCTCCGGCGTTCGAATAGGAATATTTTGCAAATTGGGATTGCTGGATGACAAGCGGCCAGTCACGGCAATGGTTTGATGAAAACTGGCATGAATACGACCCGTTTTAGTGTGCACTAACTTGGGCAGCGCCGATACATACGTGGATTGTAACTTATCCACCATTCGGTATCGCATCATATATGAAATGATCGGATGCTTGTCTTCAAGCGCCACCAATACTTCGTTATCTGTTGATGGCCCTGTTTTATTCTTTTTAATCACCGGCAATCCCAGCGTCTCAAATAAAACAACGCCCAATTGCTGGGTAGAATTAATGTTAAACACACTGCCCGCATGGCTATGAATCGACTGAGTCAAGGCTGTCATTTCATCCAGTAACGTTTTATTTAACGTCAATAACGCCGCTGCATCCACGGACACACCGACATTGGCCATATCCCCCAGCACCGGTATTAAGGGCATTTCAATGCGTTCAAACAAGGACTGTAAGCCGTTGCGCTCCAACTGGGGCTGAAACACACGATACAGGCGTGCCGTCATATCTGCACGCCCCCCCGCCTGTGCCCCCATGGCAATACTTAAATGCGCCTTAGTCAGCGCTTTGAGATCCAATGGCTGCGCCGAATCCAACAGAAAAGCCGCTACCATAGTATCAAATACACACCCGTTTAGCGCTATGCGATGCGTCCGCAGCACGCGGTAGACATCCTGCGCATGATGACACACCTTGGTAATATTTGGATCGGCTAGCACTGGCTTCATTCGCTCCAGCGCTATCTCAAGGACGGACCCCGCCACATGTACGGCTGTTTTAGGCTGCCCCAACGATGCCATGGCAACGCCCACAATAACCGCTGTCATGGGGTCTGCCCCACTGGTTTCAACATCCAACGCAAAGCCATCCGCCGCCGCTGGCAACCAAGCTTCAACCGCCGCAACGGTATCCAAGCGCTGATAGGTCCCATCCGACGCGTCCGCAACCGGAGCCGCCTCCGGTACGCTTAGCCCATACCGAGTCAGCAACGACTCAAACCCCAAAGCTTCAAACACTTGTCGCATGGCATCCGCATCCGGCGCATAGCGATACGCATCCGTCGCTAAGGGTTCACAATCCGTACGAAGGGTCGCTAACCGTTGGGACACAGCGGCACTTTCCTTACCCGCACGCAATTTCTTCTGCACCGATGCCGTTTGGACATGATCCAATTGGTCATAAATAGTCATCAAGTTTTCATAGTGCGTGAGCAACTTCACTGCCGTTTTATCCCCAATACCGGCCACCCCCGGAATGTTATCGGATGCATCGCCACGCAACGCTTTGTAATCAATAATCTGATCCGGCCGAATCTTGTACTTAGCAATCACCGCCTCCACATTCATCACAACCAACTCTCGCTTCACCGGCATTACCACATGCACATACGCATCCACTAACTGCAATAAGTCCATATCACTACTCAAAATAAACACCCGCTCGGACTCCGCAGACACCTGCTTGGCCAACGAGCCAATTAAGTCATCCGCTTCCATACCCGACTGCCGCCACACAGACAAACCCATAGCCACGAGCGTTTCTTCAAACACCGCCAACTGACGACGCAATAAATCCGGGGGCTCACTGCGATTGGCCTTATACAACGGATACTGCTCCGCCCGAAAGGTTGGCCCCGGCGAGTCCAAACACACACACACATGACTGGGCTTAAGCGTTCCGATGGCGCGCATTAATTGCGTCACAAACCCATAAATAGCATTCGTCGGCTCCCCTTTGGGCGATACCATTGTGTCAGGGATACCATAAAAAGCTCGAAACACCAGAGAAAACCCATCGACAATCAACACTGTATTCATCTGCTAATAAGTGTACCAAATTTATAACCAAAAAACCGAATAACTCGCAGCATTTGCAACAAAACGATCATTCCTGCCCACCCATTCTATTAATAAACCCCTTTTTTTACCCCCACCCCGAGCGTATTGCGTTGTCCATTGACCGAAACACCGACTGGTATTGGATTTGCTCTTTTTTAATAAAATAATAAATAGTTATTTTTTATATTTAAAAATAAATTCAGATTTATTGTTTTTAAGTATTGAACAAACTTTATTTTTATGCTATATATTTAACTAGTTATAGTTTATTTAT
>DJIL01000002.1:0-17959 GCA_002433595.1 bacterium UBP8_UBA6595
GCCGATTATCACACAACCGCCACAATTTTTCGCCTGATACCGCAAACAACGGCCCCGCAACCGTGCACAGCGTTGGTTTTGAAATGCGATACGTTTGCCCATCAGTCGCCGTCAGCGTGCGTGGCGGAAACCATACATTACGTTCCGGGTTGCAGTTGTTATCGGTATAGCGCATACCCAACATGCCACAATTTGGCAACGTCTCTGATGCGTGTACCAGTTGATTGAAATCCGCCACTGAAAACAACACATCTGGATCCATTGAAAGTACAGTTTTAGGCAAGTTTTTTTCATGAATATACTTTTTAAAGAAAAAGGTGGAGGCCAATGTTTGACCAAAATTAAACGGCATGTCCACACAGATACATTGCGGGTGCTCAAACCGATAAAATAAATCGCGAACGGCCGGGTCTGGACTGTCATTGTGCGTAATTAACACATAAGTATTGGGGCGATCCGCAATGGCTGCCAACAAATCCTGCATCGCCAATTGAATGATATCCGCATACCGGTACCACGAAACAACTACAAATGTAGACCCATGCAATTGCTGGGCGAGATGTGCATTGCGAACATGGGATGATTGTTGATTTTGTTTTACTTGGCTCATGTCGTTAATTTCTCTAGACCTTTAGTTTTTCCTAGTAGTTTTTCCTAGATTTACTTTTAATTAGGCTTATTCTTTTAAATTGATCTTAATTTTTTTAAATTTATTTTAAATTTATTTTAAATTTATATGGTACCATATCATACAATGAGATTGTTACTATGTTAAGCATTGCAACCAGCATTATTATCAGCATCGGGGGCGTTGGTCTTTACTTAATTTACAGCCATACCCGCTTGATTGCCCATTCACACAGCGAAGCCCATCGACTTATTGGGTTAATTGATCAGGGATTATCCGTATTTCGAAACCGTAGCCTTACCAGCATGGTTCAGATTATTGGGTACTTAAGCCTACTCTTATTTGTTCTATCTCAATTTATTGCGCACCCCCTACCTATTTGGCCCTACTTACTTGCATTTGTACTGGGCGGTAGCATTATGAGCGCCATTGGTGTTGGCATTCAGCCAATATTTATCCGATTATTGCCCGTCATTATTCAACATGCCAACCGTCAAGTATCCCCTAGCCTAATTACAACTTACTCCGCCTGTGTTGGGATTGGCTTAGTCAGCACCAGCGCCTTACTTCTTGGGTTAATCGGATGCTATGCATGGCTGGGTGCGACGCCTCTAGTTGGTTATGGCGTGGGCTGTGTGGTTGTCGCTTTTGTCTGGCGTATTGCCGGTGGTATATTTAAACCGGCCGCCAATATAGTTGCTGAACGTACCCATAGTAACGGCATATCCGATGGCCGTAACGTCGCCACTATTTTAGACACAATGGGTGATTTTATTGGCTCGTTTTTAGGCTTTGGAATTGATATCTTGAGCGCCTTTGTATTTGCCATAATTGGTTGCTGTTTATTTGCCATTAGTCTATACGATTCCGGTGTGATCAATCCAGAAACATACACCCTATTAATGGCATTGCCGTTTATGATTGTTGCCATTTCAATGTGCATCGGGTTTTGCAGCTATGTCTGGGCCCGTTACCGACTTCATCGACGGCCCAACAATATACTATTGGAAACGCTCTACATAACCGTGGGCATTAGCGCATTCGTTATTTACGTTTTAATTAACAATGTTTGGGTAGATACAACACTTAAATCTGTGTGGATCAATGACCAACGCTTATCCCTTTTAATTCCGTATTTAATTGGCCTAATCGGCGCCATAATTATAAGCTTTACATCTGAATACATGAGCGCGCCCCACTTTTCACCCAATAAACAAACCAGCAAACATATTGAATGTGGTAGCGCCCTCACACTCTTGCATGCTTTGGGAAATGGATTTAAAAGCCATGCCCTTCAAGTGAGTTACGTCTTTGTGATTATGGGTAGCAGCATCTACTATGCCGGCATCTATGGTGTTGCATTTGCTAGTCTTGGTATGGTGTCTATGACGCCCTATCTCTTGGCATTAATTAGCTTTAAAGCATTGAGTGGAAGTTTGCACAAACTATCAAGCTTAGCCCCGTTACCGCACATTGAAACCCAAAATATTAAAAAATTATACCGCATTAGTCAAACCACAATTGCGCTCGGCAATAGCTTTAATACGAGTGCGGCAACGATTGCTTCCACAGGCCTATTTTTAGCGTTGCTTCTCATTGCTTCGCCTACCAATAGTCTCAGCCTGAGCTTGAGCCCAAGCCTGATTGTTGGTCTGTGTGCGGGTATGACGGCACCGTTTTTAATTCGATCCAGCCTAGTCAGCGGTATGGTTCAGGTTGCTATTAAACTCATTGGCGAAGTTAATCGTCAATTAACCGACATTCCTTACCTAAACGAAAACAAAGCCAGTCCCGATATTGCTACAGCCACGGATCGTGCATGCCAAATCATCATGGGCACGCTTGTTATTCCTGGTTTGTTAGTAACCCTAATGCCCCTCGTTATGGGGTATACACTAGGCAGCAATGCTGTTCTTGGCTTTAGCTTAGGCATTTTAATTAACAACTTAGTTCAAACCTACTATTGGTCCAATACAGGTGAAACTCTGGGTCATATTAAAACGACAATAGCCACGGGTCGCCTCGGTGGTCCCCAAAGCCCCAACTTTTCAGCAATTGTTCGCGCCGATGCGATTGGTGATGTGTTTAGAGATCTCATGGGCCCCCACGGAAGTATTACACTAAAATGCGCAACTATTATTTCTGCACTTTTAATGGTATTATTAGCCCTATGAAATCACGCTTAATTATTGGAAACTGGAAGTCGTATTTGGGTTTAGGAGCCGGTATCGCTCTATCCAAGGCCTTGGTTAATCACCATGTACCCCAAGTCGACCAAACCGTTGTTATCTGCCCACAATTGCCCATACTAGGTGCCATTAGCCAAGTGCTAAACTTTCACCAACAACAGTCTAATGGAATTTTACTGGGTGCTCAAGATATCTCAGCGTGGGATTCCGGTGCTCATACTGGTGAATGCCCCCACACGCTACTGAGTGAGCTCGGCTGTCAGTATAGTATTGTTGGTCACTCCGAACGCCGCAATGGCAATCAAGAAACAGAGGCCCTCCTGAAAAACAAGTTGTTAATGGCCATTAACAACGGAATCGTCCCCATTTTTTGCGTGGGAGAGCCGCTAACTATCTATCAGAGCAAGCAAACACTTGCTTTTATTGAAGCGCAACTTAAGGCCGTTTTTTCAGATTTTCCAGCTATTCCCGATCAATTAATTATTGCCTACGAACCCATTTGGGCCATTGGTAGCAACATTATTCCCCGCTTGTCTGAAATTGAAGCGGTGCATCGCCATATTGGCAACACGCTTCAGCAACTGTTCCCCGTTACACCCGCCGAATCCATTCACGTTATTTATGGCGGGTCTGTCAACGCTCAAAATTGCAAAGGCATCCTTCACCAAGAAAGTGTTGATGGCTTCCTAGTGGGCCGTTCCAGCATATCTGAACTAGATTTTTTAAGCATTATTGTGAATAGCAACAAGGAGTTTACATCATGAAATACACACCCGTTATTGGCGCATTATTAGCCCTTCCATTTGTTACCGGTTTTTTTGGTGGCGGCGACAACCCCATGGTTCGCATGGAAACAAACAAAGGCGCTATCACCATTGAATTGTTTAAAAAAGAAGCCCCAAAAAGCGTTGAAAACTTTTTAGCGTATGTCGAAAACGGTCATTTTGATGGTACAGTTTTTCATCGTGTTATCCCTGGCTTTGTTATTCAAGGCGGGGGGTATACCGAAGCATTTGATGAAAAGGAAACCTTGGATCCTGTTAAAAACGAAGCAACTAACCAGCTGAGTAATAAACGAGGAACGTTATCCATGGCGCGTACCAGTGATGTGGATTCGGCAACTAGTCAGTTTTTTGTAAACTTGGTCGATAACACAATGCTGGATCACCGTGATGAAACGCGCGCGGGATACGGCTACTGCGTATTTGGACAAGTGATTGAGTCGGACCTGAGCGTCATTGACGCCATTGCTGAAGTGGATACGCATACTCAAGGATACCACCAAGATGTGCCCGTTAAGCCTGTTGTTATTCAGTCTGTGACTCGCATTGATTCTTAATAGCCGTGGGCGCCGATAACCGAAATTACAACGACGGCATGGGCGACATGCAAGGCTACAAAACCATGCCAAACTTTAAATGGTTTCGGCTAGCCATTGTGAGTATTATCATGATTGTCAGTACAATTATGCTGGTATTTTTGGGTCATTTCATATCCCCATCACCCCCATCTGCTTTAGCTTCGCCACCCCCATCTGCTTTAGCTTCGCCACCCGCTGAACCCCCACCCATTGTGTCGCCATATTCCGAACCACCGCTACCCTTAAATGACCCAGGACAGGCATCGTTTGATTACAAGTTAATTAGCAGTGCCCATGCTGGGTACAGTCTGGCAGAAGCCCAAACGGCACACCTAAAAACACTAGGGGTTGAATCCTATATTTGGGAAATTACCCAGCCCAATGGATCCCTCTATGTTATTCAGCTGGGTGCCTACCCAACACGCAGTGACTGTGACAGTCGCTTGCTTCAACTGAAACCCAGCGGCATTACTGGACGCTGTTGGCATCCAGCCGATGGCGTTGCCGAATTAACAACCCCAACGCCAGCCTCCAGCACTTACTACAAAGTCATTCTAGGTGCATACCCCAACTACTCAGCGGCCATTGCTGCCACCGCCGGTCTTTCACCCTATATCTGGGAAAAAGACGGCATCTATGTGGCTCAAGTCGGCGCCTACTCTACAGCGGATGAAAGCCGTATAGCTGTTAAAAAACTAAGCAGTCAGGGTGTATTTAGCTATATTTGGCAAGAACGCGATGGGTTTGATGCAATTCGAAACCGAACGGCTAGCACACCCCCACCCAAACAAAATTACCATGTTGTGATGGGGGTCTTTAAAACACAAGACTTAGCCAAACGCAAAGCGGATAGCGTGGCCTCCATAACCAGTTATGTAATTTGGGCCAATGCGTTGGGCGACAAAACTGTCTACCGTGTTTTATTAGGATCTTACACAACCAAACAAGCCGCTAAAGCCAAGCAACGCGATCTAAACGCAATGGGCATCCAATCGTTTGTTATTTTTGAATAAAATAAAAAAACTTGACGTTTTTATTTAGACCCAATACACTGGGTGTTTATGGCATTATCAAAAACATTGGGAACGACGTTGTCCGGCATTGCGGCGTTACCCATTACCATTGAAATTGACGCCCACAACGGATTGCCCGGTGAAACTATTGTTGGCTTACCCGATACCGTTGTTAAAGAAAGCCGTACGCGTATTCGATCGGCTATTAAGCAATCCCAATTTAAATACCCCTTGCAAGCCTATACTATTAATTTAGCCCCTGCTGAAATTAAAAAAGAAGGGCCACTGTTGGATTTTCCCATTGCCATGGGTATTTTACAAGCCACCGGCCAACTACCCATGGATGCAGACTCTTTATTTGTGGGAGAGCTTAGTCTGGGAGGAGAGCTAAGACCCGTGCATGGCATTGTCTCTATTTGCGACATGGCAAAAACCCAAGGCATTATCCGTGTGTTTTTACCCGCTGATAATTATCATGAAGCGGCGTTAATCTCAGGCATTCAAATCATTCCAATCCGAAGCATTATGGACGCATGCCAGTACTACCAAGATGGTACCGTCACGCAAGCCCCCCCCCAACCGAAACGCCTGGTTAGCCCTGACCCCTTACTGGACTACGCAGATGTGAAAGGACAACACATGGGAAAGCGTGCCTGTGAATTAGCCGCGGCTGGCCGACACAATATCTTGTTTATTGGCCCCCCCGGTTCGGGAAAAACCATGTTGGCCAAACGATTGCCGAGTATTTTACCCCCACTAACCCATGATGAAGCCATTGATGTCTACAAGCTGATGAGTGTATCCCGACACAAACTGGATGCTTCTAGTGACCCACAATGCCGGCCCTTTCGATCGCCTCACCACACAATTTCGTATGCAGGCATGGTGGGAGGGGGCCGATCGCCACGCCCCGGAGAAATTAGTTTAGCCCACCATGGTGTTTTATTTTTAGACGAGCTGCCCGAATTTCAGCGAACCGTATTGGAATCTCTGCGCCAACCATTAGAATCGCATAGCATTACTGTATCTCGGGCCAATTTTTCACTCAACTACCCCGCAAACTTTATGCTCGTTGGGGCCATGAATCCGTGCCCGTGTGGCTACTGGGGCGACGATAAAAAATCATGCTCCTGCCCCGAATATAGACGCAAAGGGTATTACCAAAAACTATCGGGGCCATTAATTGACCGCATTGACATTATTTGTACTATTCCACGACCCGATCAGGACGCACTTATTAACCAGCAATCGGGTGCCGACACCCACACCTCCGCTATGCTCAAAAAACGAGTAGTCGCCGCCATTCAGCGGCAGCACGACCGAAAAACGGATGGTTCTCCCTGGCAAAACGGGCAATTAAGCCTGCAGTCAGCCAGTTGTACCCTTAACGATCGTTGCCAACAGCTTTTACATCATATTATGGACAAAGGGCTGTTAACGGGTCGAACCTTTACTAAATTGGTTCGCGTAGCACGAACAATTGCCGACCTGGAAACTAGTGATACCATTGAGCCCCATCATATTACCGAAGCCTTGCAGTTTCGGCAACTGAACGCTATTTAAATCCACGCTTGAGTTGATCAAAATACTGTTTCGTGTGGGTACGAACCACCGGAAAAAGCATTAGCAAGGCAATTCCATTGGGAATAACCATTAAGCCAATCGCTAAATCAGACAAGCTCAAAACAACGGACAGATTTAATATCGAACCTAAAAATATCACCCCAATAAATAGCAGTTTAAATATTGGTATGCCGCGTTTACCAAATGTATACATAACCGCCGTTTCGCCATAGTAAGACCACGTAATCAATGTTGAGTAAGCAAAAAACAGAACCGCAATTGCCAGAAAAATAGAGCCAAATCCTGTAAAAAAGTGATCAAACGCAACGACCGTCAAATCAATTCCCGATAATGACTGAACCCATGCAAGCTGATCAATATGCCACGGCCGATCCGATTGAAACTCCACCCATATCGGCTGATTGACCCGATGGGACTGCCCCCATTGGGCTAAATCCACTACCACATAGTTCCAATGCTCGGAATCGCGAACCACCAACTGATCCGACACCGCTGCGTCCGGATGCACCAGTTGAACCGTCATAACCGGCTTGGCCGCGTCCGCTGAATCATACAAACGAACCCACCGATTGCCCGATCCCATACTTGAAAATCTCAGATGGGTCGCTGTACTGGCTGGCGACAACTCGATACGATCTGACCGCTCAACCACATGCCCCAAAAATGCCAAAACGTTACCCGAGTAATGAGGGGATAGCGTCAATGGGTTGGGCGGGGCTTGATCCGTAATATGCCACTGCGTCTGCGTCATCGACACCCGGTCAAATGTCACCGGGGTGCCCGTTTGAAAATACCGCCCATCCCCAAAATACCCACTCATAATAATCACCATCGCCGTGGCCGTACACACAATCATCGTGTCAATCAAAGGCCCCAACGTCGCTACAACCCCTTCCCGAATCGGATAATTGGTTTTAACCGCCGCATGCGCTACTGAAGCCGAGCCCAACCCCGCCTCATTGGAAAATACCCCGCGCCGAACGCCCCAAATCATGACCATGCCCACGGAGCCACCCGCAACCGCACTGCCCGTAAAAGCATCATACACAATAATTGAAAATACTGTAGGAATATGATGCGCATTCATCACACAAATGACAATGGCCGCTATCAAATAAACGGCACACATGATCGGCACAATGCGAGCCGCCACCCGACCAATCCGGCTAATCCCGCCCATAATAACCCCACCCACCAACACCATTAACACCAACCCGGTTAACCAAGCCGGAATCCCATGATGCGTGGCCAGTACCGAAGCCGCTTGATTGGCCTGAAATAAGTTGCCTGCCCCATACGCCCCAAGCATAAGGAAAAACCCATACAGCAACGCCAGTGGTCGCCAACGGGGGCCCAATCCTTTTTCAATATAATACATTGGCCCCCCATAGACGACGCCCGTTTTAGCATCCACATGCCGATACTGCGTACCCAAAAAGCACTCGGCGTACTTTGTAGCCATTCCAATAAACCCGACTAACCACATCCATAAAATTGCACCGGGCCCCCCCATGGCAATGGCAATCGACACCCCCGCTATATTGCCCAGGCCAATGGTGCCGGATAATGCCGCTGATAATGCTTGAAAATGCGTGATTTGCCCCGTTTCATTGGGGTCATCGTATCGCCCTTGGACTAATGCTAAGGCATGCGGTAGCGTACGCAGCTGAATCATCCGCAATCGAATGGTGTAAAACACCCCCAAAAACAAGCACAATCCAGTAACTGGATAATACCAAACCCAACCGACTAATGTTGCTATTATTGATTCAATCATAGTGATAAACTTATCAAAATTTTACCAAGTATTGAGTTGATATGCAACTATAGTATATACTATTATTTATTTATATATAGATAGACTATATGTATTAGTAAACTATATTAAAAATGTAAATAACATGAGCACACACAACCCGCTATCACTGACCTGCCGCACACTCTTGATCCCGGTTATTTCAGCATTATTGGGCATGGGTTTCCTTGTGGAAATAATCACAACACCCACTACCGCAAAACCCGTCTATGCTCGCAATGTTGATATCTTAATTATTGACGACGGGGCCTATTATATCGATGATACGGACGCAGAGTCTTTCGACGATTATACCCGCTACAATGAATACGATGAGTACGATGAGTACAGTAAATACAATGAAAATAGAAATAGCAATCGTCCCTACGACATGTATGACAACGAGCATAACCAACAATTTAAAGATACCGCTAACACGGTGTTTGATCTTATTGAACAAAATTTAATGCTCGATCACCACACCACCGACGATGGTATTTACTTTCAAGATGGGTTTCAAACAATTTAGCCCCGTCCCTCTTATAGGCTTACCCCACCAAGCTCGACAAACCCACACGCATCCAGTATCCTAGATAGATGATGAATCAAACACGTGATCTAGCAGGTCACCTGAGCAGCCAGCACATTGGAAAAACCGTAACTCTCAATGGCTGGGTCGATGTAGTTCGGGATCATGGGCAACTTATCTTTATTCACGTGCGTGATCACACGGGCATTGTCCAGGTGGTTGTCGACCAAGACAATCCGAACTACGCACAGAGCAAGCAACTGCGTAGTGAATACGTTATTGGGGTTACTGGCCCCGTTGTTGCGCGCGAGTCAGCAGCTAAAAACTTAGATATGGTCACGGGCAGTATTGAAGTTCAGGTTGCCACCCTCATTGTATTTAATGAATCGAAAACACCACCCTTTGTTATTAGTGAAAAAGAGAGCCAACCTGTTGACGAAGACATTCGGTTACAGCATCGCTATTTGGACTTGCGACGCCCCGCAATGCAAGACCGATTGATTCAGCGGCATCGTATCATCAAGGTCGTTCGCGATTACTTCGATCAGCATGACTTTATTGAAGTGGAAACCCCCCTCCTCACTCGAAGCACCCCGGAAGGGGCTCGCGATTATCTAGTCCCCAGTCGCGTACACTCCAATAGTTTTTATGCTTTACCCCAATCCCCACAACTTTTCAAACAACTGCTGATGATGAGTGGCATGGGGCGATACATGCAAATTGCACGGTGTTTCCGTGACGAAGACTTACGCCCCAATCGGCAGCCAGAGTTTACCCAATTGGACTTTGAAGCCAGTTTTATTGATGAATCATTTATCATGAATCTAATCAATCCATTGATGCAAGACTTGTTCAAAGCAAGTAATTTACCCTTCACAGAACCCATTCGGACCCTGACCTATGCCGATGCCATGGCCCAATACGGCAGTGATAAGCCCGATCTACGGTTTGGCCTTGAATTTGTAGACCTAAACCCCGTATTTGCTCAAACCCAATACAAAATTTTTCGCAGTATTTTAGACAATGGGGGCTGCATTAAAGGTATCCGACTACCGAAGCAGTCCTCTAAATTAAGCAAAAGTCGCCTCCAAGATCACTATGCCAAAACCGTCGTTCCAAAATTAGGCGGCAAAGGCATGACCTGGTTACGGGTGACGGAGAACAAACTGGAATCCAGCGTGTTGCAGTTTTTTTCAGCCGCTGAGCAAACCGACCTCCAAACTGCCATGGGGGCAAAATCCGATGATGTGATCATGATTATTGCCGATACCGACCCTCAGGCCGTTCACGCTATTTTAGGCAACTTGCGCCTGCAAGTAGCCCGGGATTTGGATTTAATTAATACGGACCAAGTCATTGGTTGCTGGATTACCGAATTCCCCCTATTTGAAAGCCGCAACGGTCAGCTCAATTTATTGCATCATCCCTTTACACAACCCACATCAGATATTACCCAACTAACCACAGAATCCGAGTATTTAGGCATTACCGCTCGAGCCTATGATTTGGTCATCAATGGCGAAGAAATTGGTGGGGGTAGCATCCGAATTCATGACGCTGCTTTGCAACGCAAAGTCTTTGATATTGCTGGGCTGAGTGATGCTGAGATTCAAGAGAAATTCGGGTTTTTCATCCAAGCATTACACTACGGAACCCCACCGCATGGGGGCATGGCTATCGGGTTGGACCGACTGGTTGCTATGCTGTGTCAAACCGATTCCATTCGCGATGTCATCGCATTTCCAAAAAATCGTATGGCCGTCTGCCCGCTAACTAAAGCGCCCGCATCGGTTCATATGGATCAATTAAACGAACTAAATATACAACTACGAGGTTAACATTATGAGTCAAACTATTTTATTTTCTGAATTGGGATTATCCCAAACAACACTGGATGCTATTACACAAAAAGGATTCACACACCCCACTCCCGTTCAAGCCGAAACCATTCCGCGCATTTTGAACGGAACCAACCACATTATCGCCCAAGCTCAAACTGGAACTGGGAAAACAGCCGCGTTTGGATTGCCAATTTTAGATGCCATAGACTTTAGTGCCAAGCACACACAAGCCTTAATTTTAGTCCCCACACGGGAACTAGCGGGTCAAGTCTGTGCGGAATTAGTGTCGCTTTCAGGGCAACATAAAAATACAATCATCCCGGTATATGGCGGTCAACCCATGGATGCACAATGCCGTGCCCTAAAGCGTGGTGCCTGTATTGTGGTCGGAACCCCCGGTCGAGTCATTGACCATTTGAAGCGAAAAACCTTGCGCGTGGATCAACTGAGCTATTTGATTTTGGACGAAGCTGACGAAATGCTAAACATGGGCTTTATTGAAGACATTGAATCGGTTATGGAATACACACCCAAAACCACTCGAATTTTGTTATTTTCAGCCACGATGCCTGACCGTATTCGCACACTAGCTTCCAAATACATACCGGATTATGAGCTCATTAAAGTCAAAACAGAAACGGTCGCGACACCACTAACTGAGCAACTGTACTTTGAGGTTAAAAATCGCGATAAATTTGAAGCCTTGTGTCGTATTATTGACCATCAAGTCGGGTTTTATGGCATGATTTTTTGCCGAACCAAACGGGATGTGGATGAAGTCAATAACCAACTGATTCAACGCGGGTACACCAGTGAAGCCATTCATGGCGATATTAATCAAACCCAACGAGAACGGACATTGAGCCGATTCCGAAGCCAAAGCATTCAAATTTTAGTAGCGACTGATGTGGCGGCTCGCGGTATTGATGTGGACAACTTAACGCACGTTATCAACTATGCAATTCCGCAAGACCCCGAAAGCTACGTGCATCGCATTGGGCGAACCGGACGCGCCGGCCAAAGTGGTACGGCTATTACACTTATGACTAGCAATGAATATCGCCAATTGGTGTTCATTCAAAAATTAGCCAAGACAACAATTGAGCGACGATCAATACCCGCAATCTCTGAAATTGTTGAAAACAAGAAAAAAAGCATTACCCATCGATTGGAATACCAGCGTGATACTAACGTGGGGAATCAATACCGAAAATGGGCGGACGAATTGCTTGCCGATTCGGATCCTGGCACCACTGTTGCTACAATTTTACAGCATTGTTTTGATAGTGTGCTTAGTACTGATCAATATGCCGAAATTGATACATCCAGCAGATCTGGCAAAAAAAGTAGAGACGGGGGTAGTAGAGACGGGGGTATGGACAGTCATGGTAAAGCCCGCTTGTTTGTTGCCAAAGGTAAACGTGATAGCATGACGCCTAGGGGTATTATTGCGTTAATTAAAGAGCATGTTAAGATTAAAGATGCTGATATTCGGCAAATTCAAATTATGGACAATTTCTCATTTGTAAACTTGCCGTTTGATCAAGCCGAAACACTCGTAAGAAACCTTAAAAAAGGGAGTGATCGGCCCATTATTTCCTACGCAAAAAAACGGCAGTGAGCCGACTCCTCGCGTTTTTCATTCAAAACCCAATTTGGGTTCGCGCGAGTTTAATCTTATTATTTGGCTTTGGGCTCGTGTCCCTGAGCCAACTCAACCGGTCATTTTTTGCTCCCATTGACCCTAAAACTATTACAATAACGACACTGTACCCGGGGGCATCCCCCGAAGAAATTGAACGTGGTATTGTCTTGAAAATTGAAACCAACCTCATTAACTTAGAGGGCATTGATCGCGTGACATCCCAATCCTATGAAAATCAGGGGCGTATTACTATTGAAATTAAAAAAGAGGCCAATAGTACCGATGTCTTAGACGATGTGAAGCAAGCAATTGCCCGTATTGCCACGTTTCCCGATGGCATGGAACCCCCGGTTGTTGTAAAAAACAAAGTTACCGACCGAGCCATTCGTGTGGTGCTAACCGGCGATGTCCCCCTAAAAACATTGAAAAAAAAAGCAAAAACTATTGAAAACGACCTGCGTGCGTTGGGAACAATTCGCTTAATTGAATTAAGCGGCTTTCCCAGTGAAGAAATCGACGTCCAAGTCACCGAATCTAATTTACTGGCACACAACTTAACCATTCGTGCTGTGGGGCAAGCCATTCGCAATGCCAATATTGAAATAACCGGTGGCCAAATTGAGCAACGCAACGAAACCTTTCTGATTCGCAGCAATACCAAACGCTATACCGCGAATGAATTGGGCACTATTATTGTAAAAACGAACCCAAGTGGAAGCATTATCCGCTTGAGTGACATTGCGACCGTTACCGACGCGTGGGCCAATACGGCTTATGCCGTATCGTACAACGGAACTCCTGCTGTGACACTCGCCATTAACAAAACCCCCGATGAGGATATTTTAGCCATTGTTAAACAGGTCCGTGCTTACGTCGAGCAGTTCAACGCAACCAATACCGATATTCAAGCCTATATTAGCGATGACCGCAGCATTGCGTTGCGCCAACGTATTGCATTGCTGTCTAAAAATGGGCTGTTTGGGTTTCTTTTTATTTTATTGATACTGGGGTTGTTTTTAACCGTATCGATTGCTTTTTGGGTGGCGTTAAGCATCCCCATCTGCTTTATGGGGTTATTTATTGTCGGGGTATGGATTGATTTAACCATTAATGTCATTTCCCTATTTGGTATGATTGTTGTGGTGGGTATTTTAGTCGATGATGGCATTGTTATTGCCGAAAGTATTTATCAAAAAATTGAATCCGGTATGAACCGACTCGATGCTGCTATTTCCGGTACATTGGACGTTCTGCCTTCCGTTACCGCCGCTATTATTACAACAATTATCGCCTTTATGCCATTTTTTTTCATTGATGGTACCATTTCCGATATTCTTAACGATATGGCTGTTGTGGTGATTATCACATTAATTATGTCCCTAATCGAAGGGGCCCTACTATTGCCGGCTCATATTGCCCATAGTACCCAACGCGCGCCATCCGGCATTCAACTTCGCATCAACCGCTGGATAGATACCCTGCGCTACGATTATTATGCACGGGTCGTTCGTGTGGCTTGTCAGTATCGTATTCGAACCGTTTTAGTGCCTATTGGTCTATTGATTCTCACCCTATCCGCTGTTAAAAGTGGGCGTATTCCATTTACATTTTTTCCCTTTGTTGATACCGACACAATCAGTATTGAGCTGGCCTTACCGCCAGGGGCATCGGAAAGTCGTACCCATTATTGGCTCGATACCATTGAAGCCCACGCCTGGGCCGTAAACCAAACATTCCAAAACCAACGGTCCGACAAAGCACCGGTTATTTTGGCTGTAACCCAACAACTGACAGCGGATCATCGCGGGCAAGTGTTTATTCAGCTATTGGATGGCGAAACCCGAAATATGGAAAGTTTTCGCATTACCGAAGCCCTTCGCAAGGCTGTTGGCACTATTCCAGAGGCCCAAACCGTTGCGTTTGGCTCGCGAAGCTTTTTTGGAAACCCCATTGAAATCTCATTACTCGGGGACGACTCCCTTGCCCTAGATGCCGCCAAAGCCCAACTTAAAGCCCAACTTAAAGCCAACCCTAAACTTAAAGATGTGGTTGAAGCCGACGCCAGTGGCTTGCGTGAAATCCACATTTCGCTTAAGCCAAAGGCTCATCTACTTGGGTTTACTAGCCAAACAATTTTACAACATATTCGCGACAACATTTTTGGCTATGAAGCTCAGCGTATACAGCGTGGCGATGACGCTATCAAAATATGGGTCCGCTATACCGAAGCAGATCGTCAATCCATCGCCACGTTAGAACGCATGCAAATTGCAAATGCATCTGGCCAATACCCCGTGGCTAGCTTGGTTAACTTTGAGATTCGAAATGGCGTCTTGGCTATTAATCACCTGAATGGCTTTCGAGAAGCCAAAGTGTCGGCTGCACTAGCCAATACCCAAGATCCTCTCCCCCCTATTTTGGCACGTATTCAAACCCAAGTTTTAGCCCCCTTATTGGCTCAATACCCTACACTTACAGCCACTTTTGGCGGTCAAAAACGTGAAACTGATAAAACAGCGCAATCGGCTAAAACGGTATTACTTGTCTTACTTTCGGCTATGTTTCTGGTTATTGGCGTGGGGCTGAACTCATTTTTACAAGCGGCTTTAGTGCTTTGTTTGGTCCCGTTTGGGTTTATTGGCGTGGCTTGGGGGCATGCGATTCACGGTATTAGCATCAATATTTTATCCACGTACGGCATTATCGCTCTAACTGGAATTACCGTTAATGATGCCATTGTGTTTATTAATCGGTTCAACCGATGCATTCGCGATGGCGACCCCCTAGATACTGCTATTATGACCGCAGCAACCACCCGGTTTCGGGCTATTATTTTAACATCCCTCACAACTATTTTTGGGCTAGGCCCCTTAATTTTTGAAACCAGTCGTCAGGCTCAATTTCTAATTCCCATGGCCATTTCTGTTGCCTATGGCCTATTGGTTGTTACGGGTATCATTCTGATTGTTTTACCGCCGCTTCTTTTGGGTCTGAACACCCTAAGACGCAGTATTTATTGGATAAGAACTGGGGAGTGGGTCGCCCCTGAATATGTCGAACCTGCCTACCAAAATGCCCAAACGTATCGTGTATTAACTCAAGGAGATCGTTTATGATTCAATCCGTCACGTGGGCTCGATTGAGCCTCGTTTGCATTGCCTTAACCCTTGTCGGGGCCTATTGGTTGGGAACTCCTATGCCCGATCGCGCCACGCCCTCTATCGCGTCCCGTATTCCTAGCGTAAGCACTCAATTAGTCGTGACCGGCAACCACCAAGGAAGTTTACAGTTATATGGCCAGATTAATGCCCTCGAAACAGTGGATCTGGTGGCGGCTGTCCCCGGCGTTATTCAACCCACTCGCGTGCAGTTTCAATCTGGGATTCCATTCAAAAAAGGCGATATTCTCATTGCCATTGATAACCGCGAGCAACGCTATCAGCTCAATGCGGCCACCAGCGCATTCATGACCCGCATTATTCAACTCATCGCCGAGTTAGACATCGACTACCCCGACCAAGCCCCCCCATGGCGACAATTTTTAAGCCAAATTCAACTGGACCAACCCTTGCCCGAATTACCCAACAGCGATACCCGCATCCACTATCGCTTGGCCGCCCTGGGCATTTTAAGCGATTATTATGCCATCCAAAAGCAAGCCGTTGTGTTGGAAAAATACACCGTAATGGCCCCATTTGATGGCGCCGTGAAAACCAGTGCCGTTCGCCCCAACACCTACGTGTCCCCCGGGCAGCCCTTGGGAACCATCATGGACCTAAGTCAACTCCAAGTACACAGCGCGGTCCGCGTAGAGCAAGCCCAATTTCTGGACACCCAACGCCAAGTTCAGGTACAGGCCACGGCACTGGGCCAAACCTGGGTCGGTACCCTCAACGCCATCAACGCCAACATTGATCCCACCACCCAAAGTGTCCCCATTACCGTGACCTTACCGCCTAAAACCAACGCGCGCGATGGCACCCACGTGGCCATGACTACCACCACCCAACCCATACCCAACGTGATGCGCATTGACCAAAACCTACTCATCAACAACACCACCGTTTATGGCGTGGATGCCAATACATTGGTCGCTTATCCCGTGACCGTCGTCTTGCGCGAAACCGATACCCTCTTGGTGCGGGGTCTCCCGAATAATGGCGTCCTTTTGTCACAACCGGTACCCGGTGCCTACGCGGGCATGCCCGTACAAACCACCCCATGAGCCGCTGGATCCCCCTGATTTCACTGGTTGTTGGGCTGTGTACCCACACGCAGGCAACCCTAACCTTAGATGCGGCTCTTGAACACACCTTGGCCAACAATTATGCCATCCAGATTGCCCATACCCAAGCGGCCCGTGCCCAAACCCAAACTGGCCTAAGTCAAGCGAATCTCTTACCCACCATCACCGTTCGCCAAACCGAGACGCATCAATCCGCCAGAACTCCCGGCATCAACACCCAAACCAACCAAACCACCGGGACCATTCAGCAAACCCTCTTTGCGGGACTCACCGGCATTACCCAGTGGCGCAAAAACAAATCGTTGGCCGATCTGACTCAACAGCAAGCCGAGCAAGTCCTGGAAACCACCCTGTATACCACCACATTGGCGTTTTACGACCTGGTGGAGGCCCAGTATCGGCTGGCCGTTGCTGAATCGGTTGTTGCCCTATCGGAAGACCGGCTCAACCGTGTCCGGATTCGGGCGGACCTGGGCGGGGAGTCCCAGTTGGCGGTACTCAATGCGACTGTGGATTTGAATACCGACAAAACAGAATACCAGAACGCCTTAGCGGCACGCAAAGCCGCCGAAATTCAGCTCAACCAACAGCTCAACCAAGCCTTAGACACCCCGCTCACGGCGGAATTACCGCCCCCCCTATCCGTGCCCACTTCCGGCATTCGTCAGAATCGGGCGATTCGCATTGCTGAGCAGTCGCATCGGTTATCCCAGTTGGATCAGCAGTTGGTGCTGGGTGCCATTTTCCCCAGTGTCACGGTTCGGCATACGATGCAAGACACCCGGGAGCCGATCAATACCCTGGAGGCTCAGTGGTCATTCACTGGATGGCGCCATAAACAGGCGTGGGATGCTGCGACGCTGACCCATGCCGAAACGAATTTAAACAGAGCCCGTGTCCGGCAATTGGTGCAGGCCCAATGGGCCCAAGCTTTGGTGGATTATGACCGCACGCGGACGTTGCAGGCGCATGAATTGGAGACAGTTCGGGTGGCGAAGCGGAATTTTGACCGCACGCAGGCGTTGTTTCATGCGGGGCAAGTGTCTGCGTTGGTGTTTCGGGATGCACAGTTAAAATACACCCAAAGCCAGTACCGCGCCCACCAGGCTCAGATTCAGTTGGGCAAAGC
>DJIL01000002.1:18326-20448 GCA_002433595.1 bacterium UBP8_UBA6595
GGCTTTGGCGGGGGGCTTCTTAGCATCGTCTGATTTGGTAGCGTCTTTATCTTCGGCAGCGGCGGCGGCGTCTTTAGCTTCTTTGAGGGCTTTGAACTTGGCGGCGGCTTCGGCTTCGTTTTTGGCTTTTATTCTTACTTTTTTTAATATTTCTTGGGCTTCTGCGACGGCGGTTTTGGCAACATTTAATTTTGTATTTAAGTCATTATTGCGGGCTTTGATTTGTTGGATGAACTTGGGAATGGCCTCATTTTCCCAACAACCTTCGAAAGCTTGATTGGCATCTTTTAATATCTGATTGACACTTGCTACTGCTTCCTCAACTTTGCCTTGATATTCTTGGGTTGCCGTTAAGTGTTTTGCGGCTTCTTCAGTTTTTATATTACGACTTGTTATTGTTATTACTTGATCTCCTAATTTAAATTGAGGTAGTTCGCCAATATCTTTCTTGGCAGCATCTGCGTTTTCCTTGAATTTTTTAACAGCACTCCCGGCTTTTTCTAATTTCTTTAGTCCCTCTTCAATTTCTTCAACGGCTGTCTTGGCTTCTTTAGCGGCTGTCTTGGCAGCGCTAGCGGCTTCCTGGGCAGTGGTAGCGGCTTTCTTTGCTTCTTCAGCGACTTTATTGGCAGCGTCTTTAGTGTCTGCTCCTAAGTATGTTTTAGTTTCGGCAGCTTTAGCGGCTTCCTGGGCAGCGGTAGCGGCTGTCTGGGCTTCATCAGCGGCTTTCTGGGCAGCTTCAGCGGCTGTCTTGGCTTCATCAGCGGCTTTCTGGGCAGCTTCAGCGGCTGTCTGGGCAGCGTTAGCGACTGTCTTGGCAGCGCTAGCGGCTGTCTTGGCAGCTTTCGTTTGATCATCAAAGGTGAGTGTCTTAGCGGCGGCCTTGGCAGAGTCAACGGCTTTCTTGGCATCTTTAGCGGCTGTCTTGGCAGCACCTTTATTGGCAGTGACAGCAAAAGCTTTGGCTTTTTTTAATAAATTTTCAGCAACTGTATTCGGGGTTAACCGCCGTTCTTCCAATGCATAACATTGCTTCAAACGATTAAGTTGCTCAATGCCATAATCATTCTGAGAATCATCGTTCTCTATTTTTTGTTCCAGAGCACTCAAGTCTACAACCATTTCCTGGATTATTGCTAAAAGTTGTTCGTATTTTTTTCCTCTTGGGCTTGCGCCTTGACCAACGTCTAATAGTTCTTCTTTAATATTATTATCAAACCATTGTGAAAATTGTTGTTTTACCTTTTCATCTTTAATGGTTTGTTGAATACCATTTTTAATACTTGCAAGATAGTTACTATTGGTTTTTTTGGTGTCATTTAAAATTTCAGGCAATGCTGAATCTGAAATTTCTGTATATTGACCTGAATTTTTTTTATAATAGTTAGAAACAGCCGCCTTGATTGATTCAAATTGATTGATTCCCTTCTTACACAACTTACAAAAAGCATCTTGCTTAGCCTTAAGCAACTGCTTTTGTTGATCTACGGCAAGGTCTGTTTGAGGCTTTAGGGCCGTTATCAAGGCCGTTATCTTGTTTTTTAAATTACCAGGGTACCTATCATCCAATTCTGTTTGTTCTAGCAATGTAGCAACATCTGTGAATTGTTGACTATGTTTCTCATATCCACCACATGGGAAAATGCCTTTCATCGTTTCTATAAACTTTTCTTTAGCAATTCGCCCTAGCGCAAGATCTTGCAATGTTGAAATAAATTTAACTGCATCATTGTCAGTAATGGTCTCTTTATCAACACTTAAAAGACTGTCAACAATATTTAGTTTAACTTTTGCCCGTTGTGATATAACCATCATGTTGAGCATATCTTTAGCATAGGGATCTGTATTCAAATCTTTGTTTAAGTGCTCTATTATTGCTTCTCTGTCTTGTTGACCGTAGTATGTGATTTGTCCAAGTGATTTTTTTTCAGATCTGCGATACCGCCCAATAAATTGAACCACATTCATAGATGCCCCTGATTTCATTAAATTGTCCGATTCAATATGAAACTCTACAGCTGAACCACCACCGTCTACACCTTGTTTAGAAGAACTAGAAAACTCATCAAAATCATGGCCATAACAGTTCTCCCCAAAGTAGACAAAATCTATTTTATTTTTT
>DJIL01000003.1 GCA_002433595.1 bacterium UBP8_UBA6595
GTTCGGGCTTGGGCGTGGGGTCTGAATCACGCACAGCTAAGAATCGAATCTGTATTGCCAATTCGGGATGAACGAATCCACGAATGTCACGGGATAATTGGCCGAACTCAATGAGATAGCGATTCAATTGAGTAGCGGACACTGTGGCCACAGTCGTACGCAAGTTATGGGTTTGATCGGGTGTAAGCGTTGTGGTTTCAATCCCTTCTTTGGTCATAATGCTGAGCTTGAGCAGAGACAACCAGTCACTCACAAAGGCACTGGGATTTAATCCGGTATTAAATAAATCATCAAGGGTGCTCATAACCGTGCCAGGTGAAGCGTTAAGCTGGGACAACAACTGAATAAGTATAGCCATAGTAGGCGTTCCAATTGTTTCTTGAATGTGGGTATCAGTAAGGGTGTTTCCATGGCTTGCGACAACTTGATCCAAGAGCGTAATGCCATCGCGCATACAGCCATCTGCGTGATTGGCAATCATGCGAATGGCGTGATCAGGAATAGTCAGGCCTTCTTCAGTAACAATATGGGAGAGTTGCTGGGTAATATTGTCAAGAGATATGCGGGAAAAATTGAGTTGTTGGCAGCGAGATTGGATTGTTTTTGGGATTTTGTGTGCCTCAGTTGTAGCTAAAACAAAGCACACGTTAGGGGGGGGCTCTTCAATAGTTTTAAGCAATGCATTAAAGGCACCTGTGGATAGCATATGCGCTTCATCAATGATATATAGCTTATAGAGACATTCAATAGGCTGAAAGTGAACTTGATCATTAAGCTCCCGAATGTAATCAACGCTGGTATGGGATGCGGCATCCAGTTCAACCACATCCATAGAGTGATTGCCCGTTATTTTCTTGCATATATCGCACGTTAAACACGGATCCGTTTGTGATAGAGGCGATCGGCAGTTTAGTGTTTTAGCTAAAATTCGTGCAGTGGATGTTTTTCCAGTGCCGCGAGGCCCAGACAGAATGTAAGCATGTGCTAATCGGCCATGGGTAATGGCATTGGACAAGGTTTGTACAATATGATCTTGGCCAATAATATCCGAAAAGCGTTTGGATCGGTATTTTCTGTAAAAGGCATCGGTATTTTTCATGGCTTAAGGTGTATACAGCAACCGAGTCATGCCAGCGACGCATCCCCCCAATACCATTCCCCAAAGGCCATCACTCAGAGACAATGCCCAGTGCCAGTCGCGCAAAACGGCATGATTGGTTAGTGTGTAGGTTGCATACGTGAATAGGCCATACGCACTGCCTTGGAGGATTGTTTTTGATAGCGAATAGTTTGGCCAAATAGCAAAATAACATAGCCCAATTAAAAACAATGTATAAAATAGACACGCAGCGGGTATATAGGGTACCGGTCGAATTAAGCTTGGAATATAGTGTGCATATAGGGGCTTTACAACTTGGGTAATCCATACAATATCAACGGTAAAAAAAACAACAAGGCTTAGTGTGAATTGAATAAGCAGGTGCTTCATGATTCGGGCCCATAGTATAGTGCAGAGATACTTTCAGTTTCTTCTACTTTAATGGCGTATAAATATTCGGGTAAATGGGGGTAGAGTCGGTTCCAAATTACAATAGCAATGTTTTCAACAGTGGGCAGCAGCCCCGCTTGAAATTCGTGTACATCGATATTTAAATGGCGGTGGTCAAAGTCAGAAAAGACATGAGTTTCAAGTAATTCTTTAAGAATAGATACATTCATAATCATGCCAGTGGTTGGATCGGGTTCCCCACGTAAGCTTACGTGAACCACGTAGTTGTGCCCATGACCGTGGGGATGCGCGCATTTATTAAAAATCTTCTGATTATCTTCAGGCGATAACGCATCGGAATACAAACGATGTGCGGCACAAAATGTACGCCTTAAGGTTAAAAAAACGGGGTGTTTAAGCATTTGAGTGGACCTCCAAAATAGTGCCGGACAATCCGCTGGCCGGGCGTGCTTTCAGTAAAAATAAAATAGAAGGCGCGATGTCGTTGGGCGTTGTGACAGTGGTTAAGTGAGCGCCCGCTTGCTTTAGCATAGCGGTGTCGACAGCACCGGGTGCAAGGGCATTCACGCGGATGCCTTTGGGTTTAAGTTCAACAGCGAGGGCTTCTGTTAATGCAATAATTGCGCCTTTAGTCATAGTGTAAATGCTAAACCCTGGAAATTTAATGCTTCCTTGAACACCGCCTAATGAACTAATGTTTATAATGCAGGCATTGGTACTTTGCGTTAACAATGGGATTGCCGCTTGGCTACATAAAATAGAGCTCATAATATTAGTATCAATGAGACGGCGTATTTGATCAATGGATACGGATTCAAATGAGTCAACAGACAGGGTGCTGGCGTTATTAATTAAACAGTCTAGTCGCTGGTATTGGCTTTGAATATGTGAAAACACAGAAGCGACTCCCGACTCTGTTGCAATGTCGGCAGTAAGTCCACATACATTGCCGGAGGGGTACGCGTGATTCAGTGTATGCACAGCGGCTTGAATAACAGATTTTCGCCGCCCACAAATAACAACAGAGTAGCCATTTTCGAGTAAGTGCTGGGCCGTTGCATAGCCAATGCCAGACCCACCGCCGGTGATGCAAGCAACCGGGCGATTCATTGGGTAATTGTAGTCGGTAAGCAGTAGCTACTGTAGTTTTGGTTTAAGGCAACGCTCATGGGTACCTGGTAGGCAGTTGGCCCCCATAGTTGCCGAGGGCCAGGGCTTGAGAAGCAATCGGTTTTGGCCCAATGGGGTTGGCGTTCCATGAGGTACTGATAGGCTGGACTGTCGAGCGCTACTTTCGCTTTAGCAATAACCACATGCTGGCTTCCGTTGCGTTCTTCGGTATGCAATAAGGCCGTAAGGGGAATGCCTAGCGCTTTACCGCCAGACTCAAAATCACAAATTGCTGCCATGTAGCCCGTATGCCCATTAATGGCTAGTTGGGCGGCTATGCGCCCTAGATTCAAACAGTACCACGCGTCAAACATGGTTGGTGCACCACAGCGACCTTCGTAGCCAAAAAAATGAGTTTGTGACGCAAACGAAACGCCCCGTTCGTGCAATAGCTTAGCAACGCCATCAATTATAATTGCCTCAGTTTGAATCATTGACACCTGAACATTCCCATGCGAATCACGATCGTGGGTTAACTGATCTTGAATGGCGGGGGGCAAGCGATTGTACAGGGCCTGGTTGCGGCTATCGAGCCCATCTCGCCCATTCTGGTTGTCTAACGCTGTGAGTAGTGCATTGAACTCATGAATATGTTCAATGAGCCCCTCGGGTATTAAAACGACCCCATGGTAGCAATTGTTTTTAGCCCGGGATTCAACGGTGTTTGCCACCTGTTCGATCACATCCGCCAGGGTTTGTTTTTGTTCGGCTATCGCTTCGCTAATCAGTGTCAACGCAGGCTTGGTCTGAAGGGCTACTTCAAGTGTTACGTGACTGGCGCTTCGGCCCATTAAGCGAACAAAATGCCAATATTTTAATGATGAGCGAGTATCTTGTAAAATATTGCCGACTAATTCTGCGTAAATTTTAGTTGCAGTATCAAACCCAAAGGATATGGGCAGGTCTGATCCAATTTGCAAATCCCCATCAATTGTTTTAGGCACACCGATAACGCTACAGTCTAGGTCATATAAGGCTTCGGCTAAAAGAGCGGCATTGGTATTTGAATCGTCGCCTCCCACAATAATAATACCGTTGAGACACTGGGTGCTCACAACAGATCGAACTTGCTCAATTTGTGATTGAGTTTTAATTTTGGTGCGGTCGGTTCCTAAGCAATCAAATCCACCGGTATTGGCCATTGTTTTGAGCATGCTGGGTGTCACGGGAATAAGATCACCAGCCAGCAGACCCTTGGGTCCTTGCTGAACGCCTAGTAATGTGTGGTTTTCTCCCAACTGATTGGCAATACCACAAATCACATTATGGCCCCCGGCGGCTGGACCCCCAGAAAACAAAACAGCAATACGTTTGTGAGGGGTCGTCTTGGGTGTATCGGCGTGACCAAGTAGCCGGTGGTTGTTGTGTTGGGTTGTTTTGGGAAATATCTGATCAATTGCGGGGGTTTCTGGCTGAATTTTTTGGCCAGGACAAAACCCATTTAAAGGTATTTGAGAAAAGCCTTGGCATCGAATCTCAGACTCAAAACAGGAGTTGTTGGATTCGGTATGTGTTAATTTGGCTTTTAAATTTTGTTTTATCATTGCTGGCGTTTAGTTGTGGTGCCGAGAGGCGGAATTGAACCACCGACACAAGGATTTTCAGTCCTCTGCTCTACCGACTGAGCTATCCCGGCAACCTACAGAGGACTATACTAACCCAGTTTGTGCGCACAAATCAATGTTCGATTTGGTGTGGGGTGCCCATCGGTTGTTTTTCCATCGCCGCGATTTAAATGGCTGTTCAGGCTATGATGGTGACTCCACAGGGTCGCCCGTTGTTCATGGGACTGTGTTGGCGCTGTGTCGAGCACTTGAATAGTTGAAAACCCGGCTTCGTGTATCCAGTCAATTAATGTTGGGACGTTGGGGACTTGTTTGATTTTTCGAATGCCGGCAAAAGGGGCATCGAGGGTTAAGGATTTTTCGGGCATCGTTAACGTTTCTAACCATAATTGTCCGTTTGGGTGTAGCTGGTGGTGCATGCGCTTAATGCTTTGCTTAGGATCCGAACAATAATATAAAATGCCCATGCATACAATAATATCCACGCAATCTAGGCTAGATATTGTGTCTAGAGTCATCGGCAGTGTTTGAATGCCAGGTATTGGGGCCCAGCGCTGCTGGGCAATAAATTGCATGGTGTAAATAAATGTCGGTTCGATGCCAGTGACATACCGGGCACCAGCTAATTTAAATTTTCGAGTAAAGTAGCCATTGTTACTCCCAATATCTAAGACAGTTTTGTCAACAATGCTGGGCAGTAGCGGGTGTAGGCGCGCCCATTTCAATCGACAGTCCCATTCGGCATCAATGGTTAACTCAGAGTGCACAATCGGCCCCTTGCGCCAGGGACGCAATTGAAGCGCCACAGATTCTAAGCGAGCCAGGTCCCATGGTCCAGGCTTAGTGATGATTGAATATAATTTACGCCAATCATTTTCCGGCCATTTTTGAGTTATTTCTCGAATAGTCGCTGCATAATTTGCATCGAGTGGTGGGTTCCAATACATAATTAAACGGACTATACACCATACAAAGACTTGGCATCAACGGTTCAAGTGTGGATCTGCCTTGATTATATTATGAAAAAACGGTATTATTTCTAGGTAAAGAAAAAAAACAGCAACGATTGTAGTTGTAAAGTGCACAACATATTAGGAGGTAGCAATATGGCAAAAGAAAAGTTTGATCGCAATAAGCCACAC
>DJIL01000010.1:0-25465 GCA_002433595.1 bacterium UBP8_UBA6595
ATTCATTAACTGGTTTGCAGGTGTAGCCGTTAGTGATCAATCGGATAACCCATACTCATTGAGTATTATTGAAAAGTCAGAAAAGTCAAAAATACTAAGTCAAGACCTTGTGAATGAATTAGTTCGAGTAATGGTCGAAAAAGAATTCCCCCAAAACTTTACAGAGAAACATGTAAAACGATGGGTAAAGATTATTGCGTATCAGCCATTTGAATTAGACAGAGACTTTCTTTTTCTGTTGCTCCAAAAACCAGGCTGGCATTCGTATAGCAATGAATTTTCAATTGTATTGGATCAATTCTTAAGACCGCGTGCTCTTGATAGCTATAACCAATCGGAAAGTTATGCTGAGTCATTAGAGGATATACTTAACTCAATCGATAATACGTTGAAAGATAAATTAAATAGGAATGAGGGGTTCACTTTAAACTCAATACTTAGCCATAATTTAGAAAAATGGAAACGTTTTGGTTCTGATTATCTAGTTAGCAATACGCTGAAAAAACATCTAGGCTTAGATTATCAAGAGCCTCCAGTTGCCGAATTTAGCCCATCAGAAAAAGACTTGGAAATAGATAAAATTGTAGACAGCATCAAAAATAACCCATTTGAAAGGGGGTATACATGGGCCCAAGAGACGATAAGTCAAGCCCCGGTTGACCCAAGCATTTGGGATCCCGTCATTCGGGCATGGCGTGAACAGTCATTAGCACAAGACGACGTTAAGCAGGTTGTTCAATTTTTATTAGATAATCATCAGTCGCTACAGGCTTGTCATACTACAATTTGTCAGTTTTTATCAAAAAACGCAGAGGTTTTGAAAGCTCACACGGAATCACAAACTTTAGCCGACACAATACGAGACGCTATTTTTAACGATCAAACCATAGGGCCTGCGCTAATATACAAAGACGGTGAGGAATCGGATTGGGTTTCAGAAGCTATTAATTCAAGCGGATTTTACTTGTGTGACTTTTATATTCGATCCATTCAGTGTGATGATGAACAACCAATCAGTGATGACCCGTTAGACCGTGCGGTGGGTTCGTTTTTCGAAAGCCAAAGTTATTCAGCAAAAATGGGCCGCAGCGCGTTGGCTTATCACTTGGCTTTTTTGTATCAAAAAAACAAATCTTGGACAATCCAAAATGTGTTGCCATTGTTTAATTGGGATCCCAATTATAAAGAAGCGACACGATCTTGGGTGCTATATATTTGGTCTAATCGATGGAATGAAGCGTTGCTTGAACAATTATTGAAGCAAAAAGAGGGTTCATTTATTAATTTTAAAGGCTTGGGGAAATCAAGGAAGATTTTTTGTCAACAGATGGCGGCTTTGGCAATATCTGTGGCGGTGTATCGTGGTGAAACAGTATTAGAAAAAGCGTGGTTCCAATCGTTTGTAGGGCATTGTGAATCAGACGATTTTGTATTTTTTGCAGAAGGACTTTCAAGTGTCTTTCATGATTTAGTCAAAGACGAAATACGGGATACATCAAAAAAGATAGCGTACTTAAATAAGAGTTGGGCGGGTTTTTTAAAGAGATACGTTAACAATAGACACTTGGGGGAGCCCATAAAAATAGAACCGTCAGAATGTTTGGCGCTACTCGACAGTGGGCTTTATTTGATGGATGCATCATTTTCTGAGTTTGTAGAAACACTCAGCACCATGGAGCCCCCGTTGATTAAAAATTTAAATCCAGGGCACCATCATTTTGTTTCAAGGCTTGAGCATCAAATAGAAGGGAAAAACAAGTCAGCCATTGCAAAACTGCTTACTTTTCTTTTGGATCATGGGTTGGTGTCGTCAGTTGAAAAACAGCTTTTTTTGGATAAACTAGTCAAGTCAATTCAAGACGATATCAGCGATGATTTAAAAACGGAGCTTACGAATCGCATGTGATATAATTAGGAACTAAATTACTGGCACACGGTTTTTCATACCCAATCAGGAGCATATTTATCCGTTATTTACATACCATGGTTCGAGTTCAATCGATTGACGCGTCTTTGGCGTTTTATTGCGATGCCTTGGGGATGGTTGAAATGCGTCGAAAGACGCATGAAGCCGGGCGCTTTACCCTGATTTTTTTAGCGGCGCCGAGGGATTCTGATCGCGCACATCCTCCGTTATTGGAACTCACCTACAATTGGGACCCTGAGGTCTATGCCGCTGGCCGAAATTTTGGGCATTTGGCCTTTAGTGTGCCCAATATTTATGCGTATTGCCAAGGACTGATGGACAAAGGAATTGTCATCTGCCGACCCCCTCGCGATGGGCGTATGGCGTTTATCCAATCTCCCGATGGGATTTCAATCGAATTGTTGCAAGACGGCGATGCTTTAGCCATTGCTGAGCCCTGGGCGTCAATGCCCAATCAAGGGACATGGTAATCCGCACTGTTTTGGCACTGGTCGTGACCGTCATGCTAACTGGGTGTGGCAGCCAGGTCGAACAAAAACTGCTCGTGATGCGATTGGGCGCAGATCCAACCTATTTAAATCCTATTTTGTATACGGATCAACCATCAGGTGACGTTGCCGGGTTTATTTTTAGCGGCCTGTTTCGGGTGAACGAACAGCTGGAGCTAGAACCGGACTTGTGCCAATCGTATCGTGTTTATGATAATGGCAAACGCTATGTGTTTTACCTCAGACGCGATGTGCGTTGGCACGACGGTGAGCCCTTTACGGCTCAGGATGTGGCGTTTACATTTGACCGCATTATGGACCCAACCACCAACACCGTGCGTCGCAGTGGGTATGTGATTAATGGAAAGCCGATTACCTGGCATGTGGTGGACAAGTATACGATTGAAGCCCGATTGCCCGAGCCCTTAGGTCCGTTTTTATTTCGAGCCTCTACGGGTATTTTGCCGAAGCATAAATTAATTGACCAAGCGATCAACACCGCCGCGTTTAATCGGCAACCGATTGGGACCGGTCCGTTTAAGTTTCATGATTGGAAGTCGGGTCAATTTATTCGATTAATTCAGAACAACGCCTATTATGCGGGTCAGCCAAAAGTACCCGGGATTTTATTTAAAATAATTCCCGATGCCCAGACGGCCATGTTAGCCTTAAAGCGTCAAGATGTGCATATTAATGCCGTATTGCCCAAAGACTATAATCGATATGAGAAACTAGACTATTTGCGCATGGCCCGATGGTATGGGCTTAATTACACCTATTTAGCCTTTAATTTGCAAAAGCCACTATTTGCCGATAAACGGTTTCGACAAGCCGTCGCGCATGCCGTAGACCAACAAAAAATAGTTGACACGGTCTTGCAGGGTTTTGGTCGACCGGCGTATTATCCGTCATCGCCGGTCTCATGGGCTTATCCACCCAAAGACAAACCGCTGTATGCGTATAACCCGGAACGAAGTCACCATTATTTAGAATCGCTTGGTTACCAACGCAATGAATCGGGTCGCTATGAACGGAATGGTCAGCCAATTTCGTTAGTATTGGCCACTAATCAAGGCAATAAATACCGTGAAAAAACAGTTGCTCTTATTCAACAATACTTGTCTGAAATTGGTATTGATGTTCGCATTCAGCTCATGGAATGGAGTGCATTGCTAAAACTAACAAAAGATACCAGTGAGCCTACCGGCTTTGACTTAATTGTATTGGGATGGAATATTGGCGTTGATCCGGATTCAAGTAGCGTTTGGCATTCCCGGGAATACCCCAATGGGTTTAATTTTATTGGGTATTCAAACCCTCAGGTGGATGCCGGTTTGGACGCGGCACGCCAATACACGCATAGTTCTGAACGAAAATCTATTTATCATCAAATATTTACGAAAATCGCGAACGATCTTCCCTATTTATTTTTGTATCATACCGAAAGTATTGTGGGGGTGAACCGGCAGGTTCAGGGTTTGTCAGCACCGGGCCCTGCCGGCTTAATGGTGCATCCAGAGTCGGTATATTTGACACCATGATTCTAATTTTGGCCAAACGATTGGTAACAATGGTTCCAATGATGCTGGGCATCACGGCGGTATCCTTTATTTTGATGCATTTAGCACCCGGAGATCCGTTAGCCATGATGGTAGACCCCAGTATTCACGAGTCGGATTTAACTCAGATTCGGGAAAATCTAGGCCTCAATCAGCCCATTTGGGTGCAATATTGGCGGTGGTTAGGGGCGGTGATTCAAGGTAATTTTGGATATTCGTATGTAACCGGTCAACCCGTCGTACACGTTATTGCGGATCGTTTGCCAGCGACGCTGTTGTTATCAGGGTTCACGATTATAGTCATTTTAGGAATCACATTTCCATTGGGTATATGGGCAGGGTATAAAGCCAACACGGCTGTAGATCATTGGATTACAGTATTCACATTTATAGGCATGTCGATTCCCTCATTTTGGTTGGCCTTGGTGTTGTTATTAGTCTTGAGTGTGCAACTGGAATGGTTTCCATTGTCTGGGTTTCAGAATTATGCGGTACTAGACCCCACCGTGTGGCAACAATCGCTGAGTGTCATGCATCACATGGCTTTGCCGTTGATAACCAGTGTGCTGGGTGGATTGGCGGGTTTGACGCGATACCATCGATCCGGTGTCGTGAGTATTTTAAATCGTATGCATATTACGGCAGCTCGGGCACGTGGGATATCCCAATCACGTATTTTATTCAAACATGTGGCAAAAAATGCAGGGTTACCTATTATAACGCTAATGGGGTTGATGATCCCTGGATTAATTGGTGGATCGTTTGTTATTGAGTATATTTTTGCTTGGCCCGGCATGGGGCAGTTGGGCGTTTCGTCGGTATTTGCACGGGACTACCCGGTATTAATGGCTATTTTGGTGGTTTCATCGCTATTAATTATGATAGGGACGTTGGTGTCTGATATTGCTTATCAATGGGTAGACCCTCGGGTTGGACGCACCAGTTTATGATGATGCGAGTATCGGCTTTATTTTTAATCGTGTTAACGGGCGTGTCGATTCTGGTTCCATGGCTTAGCGGGGTTGATCCAAACTATGTTCCATTAGCCCAACAGCTTGAGCCACTGCCGCCACGATGGAGCCATTGGTTGTATTGGTTTGGTACAGATGACTTGGGCCGGGGTCTTTTAATTCGAATTGTATATGGGGCACGTTTGTCGCTTGTAATTGGGGTTGTATCCGCACTTTTATCCACTAGTATTGGCAGTTTAGTGGGTGGGATAGCCGGCTATTTTGGTGGATGGGTCGATAAAACTTTGATGCGATTTGTCGAATTTATGATGGCAATTCCAACCTTATTTCTTATTTTAATTATTCAAACTATTTATACCCCCACCATTGTGACGGTGATGATTGTTATTGGGGTAACCAGCTGGATGGGTGTAGCTCGGCTGGTTCGTTCAGAAGTGCTTAGCATTAAACAGCGACCGTTTGTGCTAGCCGCTCGTGCTCGGGGTATTTCGGGTGTTCGATTATTGTTTCGGCACATTATGCCGCATGCGTTACCGCCTATTGTGGTTGCGGCAACATTGGATGTGGGTGGAGCTATTTTAATTGAATCGGCACTTAGTTTTTTGGGATTAGGTGTTCAGCCACCCCATGCATCCTGGGGCAATATGCTACACAATAGTTTGGCGTACTTATTGGATGCGCCATGGATGGCTTTAATTCCGGGCGCATTTATTACAGCCACAGTGGTGGCGATTAATAATGTCGGTGATCGTTTGCGGTATCGGTCGGAGTAGCGGTTATGTCAAAGTTGCCCGATAACCATCAGTTTTTTGATTTATCCGATTATGGTCGCTCAATGGCTAAAAAACTAGTGGCGTTGTTATTACCAACGGGGGTAGGCAGCTTAACGCTAACGGCTTTGTTTGGTTGCGTTGGTATTGCCGCTGCATATTTGATTTATATACGAGAATTCTTGGGTGTCGCTGGCGTATTGTTGGTACTTAAAAGCGTGATTGATGCGGCAGATGGGGAGATGGCCCGTGCTCGAAATCGACCTTCGTACACGGGTCGATATGCGGATTCTATTTTAGATTTTATATTAAACGGCTGTATTCTTGCCGCCATAGGGATTCCCTTGGGCTATTCGTTGGGTTTGATTGGGCTCATATGGTTGTGTTTTCAGTTGCATGGCACCGTGTATAACTATAACTACGTCATGCGTCGACACTACGTTCAGGGGGATACAACCAGCCGTATTATTGAAATTCAATCGCCTAAGCCATACGCATATGAACACGCAGGCGTGGTCTGGATTCTGCATAAAGTGTACCTGATAGTGTATGGCTGGCAGGATTTAATAGTGTATGGTTTGGATCGATACCTGATGCGTGCCCATCATCGGGTTGCATCCAATGCTTGGATGACAGCCCTATCGGTGTGTGGGCTGGGGTCACAGTTGTTCGTTATAGCCGTGTGTGTGGTAACGCGACAATTTGATTGGGTAAGTCTCATTGTATTAATTGGGTATAATGCATGGGTAGGGGTATTGTTATTAATTCGCGGTTTAAGGCTGTAAATGGCGATTTGCTTAATTGTCCGACGTCGGCTCAAAATGGTAAGCTGTATAAATGGGAAAATTTTATAATCGGCATGTTGACACCGTCACAGTCAGTGACCGGCTAGAAGCATTGGGCGTTTCGACTCTAGATGAGTTAATGGATCAGGCGATTCCAGCGTCTATTCGATTGACGCAGCCGATTTCAATACCAAGCGCTATGACTGAGCCGGAGGTTTTGACTCATATTGCTGATTTAGCGAATCAAAACCAACCCTTTCGGTCGTTAATTGGCCAAGGGTACTACGATTGCTACACACCGTCGGTGATTCAGCGATGTATTTTGGAAAACCCGGCTTGGTATACGGCGTATACTCCATATCAACCAGAAATTTCGCAAGGCCGATTGGAATTTTTATTTTATTTTCAAACAATGGTTTCCGATTTATCGGGGTTGCCCATTGCCAATGCGTCGTTGTTGGATGAAGCGACAGCAGCTGTTGAGGCACTGTTGGTTTTATGGCGCCATGGTGGGGCATCCGATCGATCTGTTTTTTTAGTTGAGTCAACAGTATTTCCGCAAACGTTGGCGGTATTAAAGGGCCGGGCTAAAGCGGTTGGTATTACCATAGTTTTAGTGGATACGCTAGCCGAGACTCAGCCATATCTATCTAAAGCGTTTGGGATGTTAATACAATCCCCGAATCGATGGGGGACTATTTTGAATCTTACAGAGTGGCAATCGCTACTGTCTCAACATACTATTCCATGGGTTATGGCAACCGATTGCATGGCATTAGCCCTGATGCGAACTCCCGGTGAGTGGGGGGCTGATTTAGCCATTGGCTCTACCCAACGATTTGGCGTGCCCATGGGGTATGGGGGTCCGCATGCGGCGTTTATAGCGGCGGCAGATAGTTATAAACGACAATTACCAGGTCGAATGATTGGCTTATCTAAAGATCGTTTGGGTAATCCAGCATATCGAATGGCCTTGCAAACCCGTGAGCAACACATCCGTCGTGAAAAAGCGACATCAAACATTTGCACAGCCCAAGCCTTATTGGCGATCATGGCCACAGCGTATGGCTTGTATCATGGGCCATCGGGATTAAAGGCAATTGCACAACGCATTCACAAACAAGCGGCATTCGTGCACCAAGGGTGCGTGGCTATGGGTCTGTCGCTTGAATCCGATTTATTTTTTGACACAGTGACGCTTACAGTCTCTGATGAACAACAAGCCGCCATTCGATTTGAAATGGAAAAGCGACGCATTAATTTGGGGTATGATACCGACGCCAAACGCGTGATAATTGCCATGGATGAAACCGTTACCGATTCGGTGCGAGATACGGTGCTAACCGGCATTGCCATAGCTTTGGGGAACCCAATGCCAGTCGCATCAGCAACGCTTACATGTATTGGAGAAATGCGGTCACGACCCTATTTAACACAACCCGTTTTTCACCGGTACCAAACAGAAACAGAAATGATGCGGTATATTCGTCAGTTAGAATCCAAAGATGTGTCGTTGGTGCATAGCATGATTCCGTTGGGGTCTTGCACTATGAAATTAAATGCCGCAACAGCGCTAATGCCGGTATCGTGGCCTTTGTTTGGCCGTGTGCACCCGATGGCTCCATTGAACCAAGTGCAGGGGTATCAAAGTATGATTAAGGCTTTATCGACTGATTTGGCCCATTTGACGGGCATGGCGGGGGTTTCGGTCCAGCCCAACTCAGGCGCTCAGGGTGAATTGGCGGGCTTGCTGGTCATTAAAGCCTATTTTGAATCACAAGGAGATGCCCAGCGTCGGGTGGTTCTTATTCCACAATCGGCGCATGGAACCAATCCGGCATCTGCGGTATTGGCTGGACTAGAGATTGTGTCGGTGCCATGTATTGCACACGGGAGTATTGATGAGGGGAAAATTCAAGAAAGCATTGATCAAATTGGGGATCGTTTATTTGGCTTGATGATTACATATCCATCCACATATGGGGTGTTTGAATCTAATATTCAAACTATTTGTCAGTTAATTCACGATGCCGGTGGCCAGGTGTATTTAGATGGCGCTAATTTAAATGCACAATTGGGACTAACAACGCCAAGGATTGCCGGAGCTGATGTCTGTCATTTGAATTTGCATAAGACGTTTTCAATTCCGCATGGCGGTGGGGGGCCGGGTGTCGGGCCGATTGCTGTTGCTAAACACTTAGTGCCGTATTTACCGGGGAATGAAGCGGGGATTGCCCCAATTGCAGCCGCTCAATGGGGCAGTGCTAGTATTTTATTAATTGCCTATGCGTACAATCGATTGTTGGGTATTGAGGGGCTTACAGAATCCACAAAAGTCGCTATTTTAAATGCCAATTATATTGCCAAACGGTTATCAGACCATTATCCATTGCTATATACCAATCAAGCTGGTCGTGTGGCCCATGAATTGATAATTGATTGTCGTCCATTTAAGAAAACAGCGGGTATTACAGTTGATGATATTGCCAAGCGACTCATGGATTACGGATTTCATGCACCGACTATGTCATGGCCGGTACCGGGAACATTAATGATTGAACCCACGGAAAGCGAATCATTACCTGCGCTGGATCAATTTTGTGCGGCAATGATTGCCATTCGTTCTGAAATCAATGCGATCGAAACAGGCCAAGCGGATGCTTTAGATAATGTATTGAAGCAGGCGCCCCATACTGCTGCTGAGTTAATGGGAGATCATTGGCACCATGCGTATACTAGACAGCAAGCGAGTGCCTGCCAGTCAGCAATCCCTCGGGCGACGGTTTCACGCGTAGATCAAGCATATGGTGATCGCAATTTAGTCTGTGCATGTGCGCCAGTAATGGAGCCTGTACATGAATCGTAAACGCGCCTTGTTTATTTTATTTTTGGTTGTGGCGACTGAGTTAATTGGATTTGGTCTGGTTATTCCAATTTTGCCACAAATTGGGTACCGGTTCAGTTTGGACCGGTGGCAGCTGGGTATTTTATTGGCGGCATACTCAGCGGCTCAGCTTATTGCATCGCCAATATTGGGCAGCTTGTCTGATCGGTGGGGGCGAAAGCCTATATTGGTTTTTAGCAAGCTGGGAACCGTTATTTCGTATGGTGTGTTTGCCTATGCGGGCAGTTACGAATGGTTGTTGGCATCGCGTTTGTTGGATGGATTTACAGGCGGCAATATTTCGGTAGCTCGTGCCTATATTGTCGATATTACAGATGAGAAAAGCCGATCCAAAGGCATGGCGATTTTAGGCATTTCGTTTGGGTTAGGATTTATTATTGGCCCCTGTCTGGGTGGGTTTTTGTATGATGGCAGCCATCAATTAGCCGGATTGGTCGCTGGAGCCGCGTCACTGATTGCCTTAGTCCTTACTATAGTTTTACTCAAAGAACCAGAGCGTCAAAAAACAGATGCTAACCGGGATGTAAAGTGGTATCAGTTTTTAGAAGTGATAAAATGCCCAGTGATCGTGTTTATTCTGGGAGTACATTTTGTTCGCATGGTTGTATTTTCTGGATTTGAAACGACATTTGCTTTATTTACGTTTCACTCGTTTGGGTTTGATGAAAGTCAAAACAGTTGGTTGTTTTTTTATTTGGGGTTGGCGGGTTTAGTGGTTCAAGGGGGATTATCGCGCCGCTCGGCATCCCGTGTGGTGCCTATGGTCTGTGCAGGGCTCTGTCTAACGAGCCTTGCGTATGGGGCATTGGCCATGGTCAAAACAGTGCCAATGTTATTTGCCGTTTTATTAATTTTTGAACTGGGATTGGGGCTAACAATGATTTATATTCCAACATGGTTAGCCGATAAAAATACAAATAGCGATGCAGTGGGTGGAGTCATGGGGTTGTATGAATCAGTGGGTAGTTTTGCTCGTATTATTGGACCGCTTATGGCCTTTGGTTTGTTTTTTTCGAATATTCGATTGGGCTACTCTATATTTGCTTGGTTATTACTTCCGTTTTGGCTGGTGTTATTAATGCCTCGGTTTCGCCGATGGGTCAGCCCACCGTCCGTATGATTACTGATCCGATACAAACGTTTAATGAATGGTACGAAGCGGCATGTGCGTCTAAAAAAATTATAGATCCAACAGCGATGGTTATTGCGAGTGGAAAGCGCGATGGGTCTGTGGATGCACGCGTTGTTCTTTTAAAAAAAGTAACAAGTCGTGGGTTTTATTTTGTAAGTAACTACGAGTCATCAAAAGCCCGTGATTTTGAGGCTAATTCGCATGTGGCTGTTGTTTTTCATTGGGATGCTTTGGAGCAACAAATTCGTATTCGTGGGCAAATTCAAAAAGCGTCGGTTGAGTTTTCAGACACTTATTTTCAATCACGCTCACGGGACAGCCAATTGGGTGCTTGGGCATCCGCACAAAGTCAGCCTATTGCAACACGTGAGGTGCTTATTGATGCTATGGAATCGGTTCGCGCACAATTTGAAGGCCAGCCGGTTCCACGGCCCCCACATTGGGGAGGCTATTGTATTGAACCGGATGCGATTGAGTTTTGGAGGGGGCAGCCAAATCGTCTCCATGATCGGCATGTATATTCTCGGGTTGATGATACGTGGGAGGCGTGTCGACTTAGCCCTTGATTTTTTAGGGGGTATTCGATATTATTAAATCAAACCAGAGGAGCAGATAGTAATTTATATCAGCACTTTATGGCCTCATCGTCTAACGGTTAGGATACCAGGTTTTCATCCTGGCGATCGGGGTTCGATTCCCCGTGAGGCTACCAATTTTTTGAAAAAAGCAAGCACTTATGCTATACTTTGATCTTTGTTGATGGACAGAAAATATTTAAAGTTTTTCTGTATACAAGGAGATTAAAGTTGGATCACACAGAGTTACTTGAAAATAGTGAAATTGACAAAATCAATCAACCAAAAGATGAGGTTACTGGGGATGAATTTGAAGATAGCTATACGCAACCAGTTGCAGAAACCACTCAATCTAGAAGCACACGAAGCTCATCAACAAGCGACAGTGTTCTAGCCTTAGATGGCACAGATGATGCCACAGATTTGGACGATTCCGTTAAAATGTATTTGCGTCAGATTGGTAGTGTAAAGCTATTAACAGCTGACGAAGAAGTTGAGTTGGCTAAGCAGATTAAGTTAGGCGATGAAGATCCAGAGTTATCACAACTTGCAAAGGAAAAGTTAGTATCAGCTAATTTGCGTTTGGTTGTTTCAATTGCTAAGAAGTATACGGGACAGGGGTTACTCTTTTTGGATCTTATTCAAGAGGGAAATGCGGGATTGATTCGCGCATCAGAAAAATTTGACCATGAACGTGGGTTTAAGTTTTCAACGTATGCAACATGGTGGATTAAACAAGGTATTACACGAGCTATCGCGGATCAGTCTCGAATTATTCGTGTGCCGGTTCATATGGTTGAAACTATTTATAAAGTTAAAAAATTATCACGATCACTCATGCAAGAGTTGGGACGTAAGCCGACCGATGAAGAAATTGCTGAGCGGGCAGAAATGACAATTGATAATATTCAAGCCATTCGAAAGTACTCTCAAATTCCATTATCATTAGAAATGCCAATTGGCGATGAGGAATCATCGCAATTATCCGATTTTGTGGAGGATAAAAATATGGTGTCTCCAGAATCCTCTGCATTTCGAAATGTATTAAAAAATGAATTACTGGATTTAATGAGTATTTTAACTGAGCGGGAACAAATGATTTTAAAACTTCGGTTTGGGTTTGATGATGGCCGTCCGCGGACATTAGAAGAAGTGGGCCGTGTGTATCGGGTGACTCGAGAACGAATTCGTCAAATTGAAGAAAAAGCATTGCGAAAGTTACGCTCACCGGTTCGACAGAAGAAGTTAAAAGCATACCGGGAGCAGTACGAGTCGATTGATTTTTAATGTTAATTAACGGCCAGTGGCGAGTTCTGGTTCAGTCTAGTCAGTATGCAGCCATAATGCCGGAAGGTTTTTTTCGGTGTTCAGGCACGGATCAAAACCAGTTTAACGGAACCCCCGGTCGGTATCGGCTTTACATTTCGCGAGCGTGTCCATGGTCGCATCAAGCGGTTTTAATGTGGTGCTTAAAAGGTCTAGCGCCATTGATTGATATGCGAATTGTGCACCCCGTGATAACGGATGCTGGATGGAGCTTTCAATCGGGTAGGGGGGTCGTGGCAGATGAAACAGTGACACATATTCGAGATTTATATATTCAAAGTGAACCGGAGTATACAGGTTCTGTTACGGTTCCGGTATTATGGGATAAAGCGCAGCAGGTCATTGTGACGCATGATGCCACCGATATTTTACAACTACTGGATCGGCAATTTGAAAGTGATACACCCACATATTATCCGATTGAAAAATTAGAAGTAATGCATTCGGTCAGCCAATTTATTCAGAATTATTTGTATGAGGGGGTTCACAAAGCAGGCTTAGCAGAGACGCAACTGGAGTATGAGACTCAGGTTACATATGTGTTTGATGCATTAGGTGAGCTGGATGAACTATTGAGTAAAACAATGTTCATTACGGGGTCAGAGCCAACGGCCTGTGATTGCCAATTATGGCCCATACTGATTCGATTTGATGCGGTTTACTATAGTTTATTTAAGTGCAATCAGAAGCATGTCTGGGATTACCCCAATATTAATCGGTATATTCAATCGGTATATAACTTGCCAGGCGTGGCTAAAACGGTGAATATGGATCATATTCACGCCCACTACTATGCGAGTGATTGGTACAAAAACACAGCCACTATTTTGCCCATTGGGCCCATATTACCGTGGCTAGACTCTCAGACTAATTCAAATTCAGACCCGGAGTAATAGGGCGGTAGCAACGTATCAAAGGGGTTGTAACCTTGTGTTTTTTAGGTGTATTTGATAGTATGATAATACAAATTGATTCGGTAGCTCAGTTGGTAGAGCACCTGACTTTTAATCAGGTGGTCCTGGGTTCGACCCCCAGCCGAATCACCAAGTAAATAATAATATGTTAGATAAATAAGTATGTTAAAGTTTATATGCTAAGCATAAACAAACCAAACTCCCTAAAGAAAGATAGATTCCAATTAATGGAACGAACTCAATCAGATGGTTCTACTGATACGGCAATACTGCCAACGGGTGCTGTTGACGGTTCCAATCCATTTACACGAATCCAATCAGACGATTCAATCCAATACCCGGCATTAACGAATGAGGTGAACGACGCCTTTAAGCAGATTGAGACAGATCCTTGGAAGGTAAGAAACCTTGAACCTGATGTGATGCGTGAGGTGTTTCTATTCGCAGTGAGCAAGAGCCCAATGGTGTGTCAGTTTGTACCGCCCAATTTTTTAAATAACCATAGGGAATTAGCCCTTGCTGCTGTCAAAAAAAATAGCAATATTTTGTTTTTTTTAACAAATGAATTAAAAGATGATCGTGAGGTTGTAGTCGCAGCAGTTAGCCAAAACGGGTTTACGCTTAACTATGCATCACAGAGATTGACCGAGGATAAGGCCCTGATTAAAATGGTCAAAGAACAACGTATGGCTGATAAACAACGTATGGCTGATAAAGATGCGCAACCAAAGTCACTATGGGACCCGGTATTTTTAGAGCTAGAAAACGAGGATTAGACCCCAACCCGAAACACCAAGTATTAACTATAGTAATGCTGCAATCGATAACTTGGCTAAGATTTTTAATGATTTTAAGTCGAATAATTTTGATATAATTGATCGGGTTTTGAATGGATTATGCATACACATGGATCATGCAAAAACTCGTATTTTAGAGGCTGAAGCTAGGACTGAAAAAGGGAACCATCAATTTCAAAGCGGCATTATAAATTACCCCGATTCCAATGATTGGGAATCTTGAGGCTATTTCGGTATTTGGTAACGGTACGTCTGGCAATTGAGATGGACAATTCTTCGTTTAGGCGATGCCGTAAGGCATTATCTGATAAATCGGGGTATTTATCACAATAATCATGAACAATAGCCTGAAACTGCTGTTTTGTTTTGCCAAAATACTGTCTTTGACACAATGATTTTAATAAAATAATCCCATGCGGGGTTTGAATGGACTTGGCATTGACCAATCGCGATACTGTAGATAGTGATACTGATACATGCTCAGCCAGATCCCGCTGAGCCAGTGGCTTAATGTAAATGGGGCCATGGTTTAAGTAGTCCTGTTGATGATGGGCGATCAACGTGACCAATTGGTCTAATCGCTCCCATCGGGCTTGAATCGTATCAATCACAGCTTTGGCTTTTTCGTATTGGCCTCGCAAAAACTGTCGGGTTTCGGCTGGAGTTTTTGGGTCTTCCAAGATACCCATGTACTCTGGGGATATAGCCGCGGTGACGCCGTTGCGTTGTTCTAAATTTTCAATCTGAACAGTTTTTTTGTCCGAAACGGATACCGAAAATGAGGGATATAGGGTAGGGTTGGTGTCTGTGCTGGCATACTGATTCCCCGGTTTTGGATGGAACTGATGGCTTAAATAACCTTGAATCGCTGTCGCCTGTTCGAGTGTTATATTCAGCGTTTCAGCCAGTGACGCGAGGGTTTTTGTATCGTAAAAATCCTGAATATGATGCTGAATAATCGTGGATAAGCAGGCCTGCAACAGGGTGTTATCAAGGTCTTTTTGATTAAGTTGAATCATTAAGCATTCGGTTAGCGACCGGGCACCGACCCCATCGGGTTCAAAGGTATGAATGATGCTCAATACCGACCGAATTTTTCTAGCTGATACGGCCAGTTGTGTTTGAATCTCAGCGGATACATCGGGGTAATGGTGAATGTAGCCATCCGGAGTAATGGCATCAATTAAATATTCTGCAATGGCGTGATTGGTTGGTTCTAAATGCTGTTGGGTAAGCTGATCCAATAATACCGCTGTTAGTGTTTTTTCAGGTGCTTGTAGGGTGGCCGGTAACTCCACAGTGTTGTGCTGTGGGGGTCGGATATCAAGCATTACGTTTTTATTACTTTCTTCAGAAATTAGCGATTGAAGCTCAGCGTAACTCAGCTGAAAATTACCCAGTAGTTGTAAAATTTTAGGGGATATTTTTAAACGCTGCTGGTGGGTGTGTCGCAATGAATGACGATTCATAGAGTCAAATTGGGTGTTGCCGTGATGGGTGTTGATATTGAGTAGTTGGCGAGTTGCATAAAATGGGCGGCGCGACCAATCATGGCGGCATTATCGGTGCAGTAGGCCAGAGGTGCAGTATGAACCTGAATACCTTTGGCGGTTCCCTGTTCGAGCAAAGCCGTTCGTAAATAGCTATTGGCACTGACACCGCCACAAACGACTAAATCTGGGGTCCCCGTGTCTAGGCAAGCGGGTAGTGCTTTGTCAATTAGGCTGTCACAAGCTGCTTTTTGAAAGCTAGCGGCTACATCAGCTGCAGGTGGGGGTGGATCGGATTTTAGGCAGCGAAACACAGCGGATTTGAGGCCTGAATAACTAAAATCAAGCCCTTTTTGATGCAAACCCTTGGGTAGATGAACGCGAGTAGAATCGCCTGTTTTGGCTAACGCATCAATTTCAGGTCCCCCGGGGTAGCGCAAACCCAATAGCCGCGCCACTTTATCAAAAGCCTCGCCTACCGCATCATCGCGCGTTTGGCCCAAAAGGCTACATTTAAAATAGTCAGTAAACCGAGCCAATAAGCAATGCCCACCTGATACCAATAAGGCCACAAATGGAAACGGCGGTAGGGTGTCCATAAATGCAGAATAAACATGCCCATGCAAATGATTGACCGGAATTAGCGGCCGAGATAGCGTGTAAGCCAGTGTTTTTGCCGTAGTTAGACCAACCAATAGCGCACCCTCTAGCCCTGGGCCGTAAGTTACAGCAATGGCATCAATTGTGGACCAATTCCATTGGCTTTTATCTAAACACTCATCAATTAGTCGATGGATATGACTGCCGTGTTGTCGGGAGGCAACTTCAGGTACAATCCCGTGGTGTGGCCGATGGTACTTGTGTTGATTACGAGTAATTAGTTGAACTAAATTGCCAGTATCGAATGTGGCAATGCTGGTATCATCGCACGATGTTTCAATGGCTAAAATATGCATTTAAAATAATAATTGAAGCAGAAAAGACTCAAAAACTTGAATACTAATAAAGGCAAAAAGTGGCGATAGATCAATGCCCAACCGATTTCCCGGTATTAGCCGTTGAAAGGGCAAGAGTATGGGGTCGGTCACGCGATAAATAACATCAATAAAGGGGTGGTATCTATTGTGGGGAAACCAAGAAAGAATAATGCGAATAAATAGGCTAATATGAGCCAGTTGTGCGGCTGTTTTTATAATTGTATAAAGTAGTGTTGTAGGTATCATGGCTGTTCTCCCAGTTCTTTTGATCGATGCCTAGCGGCTTGAATCACTGTATGTAAGTGGTTGGCAATATTGGTTGTATCAAAGGCTTGAATACCGGCAGCTGTTGTTCCACCCGGAGAGCACACAGAGTTTATCATTGTATCCAGCTTTGATAGGGAGTCAGCGTCGTGATTCTGAATTAATTTAGCAGCGCCAAGGGCGGTGTGGGTAACCAAAGACAAGGCTGTGGATTCAGATAAACCGGACTGCATACCAGCCGTTGCGAATGCTTGAATAATTCGGTAGAAAAATGCGGGGCCGCTACCACTGAGGGCTGTAATACTATGCATTTGATCTTCATCCGTTAGGGTTACAGTTAATCCCAATGTGTCAAAGATACGCGTGACTAATGTTTGAAATGCGGTGTCGCTAGTTGCATTAAAACATAAAGCGCTGACTCCAGCATGAATATTGACGGCTAAATTGGGCATTACTCGGCAAACGGGAACCGTTTTAGGGTAATGGGATAAAGGTACGCCGGCCGCTACAGAAATTAAGGGGGGGTGATTGGATGGTAAGCTATTCAATGCATGGGGAATATCGGTGGGTTTCATGCACAATACTAAGCAATCGGATTGCTGGCATAGCGCATCAATGGATACAATGCGAACCGGTGTGTTGGACTGGTTTGGGTCATACCCCAAGCAGTTAATCGTGGGGGCGGCACTGTGTAAGCCATTAATGATGGCCCCCGCCATTGTGCCTAATCCCATAAAGCCTAAGGTTGTCATGAGGGGGTCAACCAGCGATACGGAATACGACGCGTAGTATCAAGGCGTAATGCTTTATTTTTTTGATAGTTATTTTTTTTGAATTCAGCTGTTTTAATAAGCAGGCTCAAGGTATCTTTATTGCCAGATTGAGTTAGTTGATTGTACAGCTTTTGGTACTCAGCATGAATGGCGTTTAGCCACTGAGTATTACTAGAATTAGCTGCGAATTGAGCCTGATTTTGACGAATTGCTGATTTAATAACCCGTGTTTTTGGAGTATCTGGTGCAAGTGTTAAGTATCGACGATACCGATAAATAGCCTCAATATAAGCCTTTTTTGCTTGAATTTCAGTCATGGCCAGCCGATTCAAGGTATTGTGACCGCCTTTAATAGTAATAAACAATCCAAATGTGAGAAACGCAACCCAAAATAAATAATTGGATATCCGTTGAGACATTATAACTACTTACTTCGAAATATAATGCGACCCAAGGTTAAGTCGTAGGGAGTAAGCTGAACTTTTACTCGGTCTCCAAGTAATACACGGATACGAAATTTTTTCATTCGACCAGATAAATACGCCAATATATCTTGACCACTGTCTAATTTAATTTGAAACTTACCGCCTTTTAGACACTCAGTAACAACCCCTTCAACTTCAATAAAATCATCATTTTTCATAGGGTCTCCTTTTTTAATGCTTTAATCTCGTGGCTAATGGCCATAGAACAGAATTTTGGGCCACACATTGAACAAAAATGTGCAGACTTTGCTTTTTTACTAGGCAATGTTTCATCATGATAGGATTGAGCACGCTCAGGATCTAAACTTAAATTAAACTGATCATTCCATCGAAAGTCAAACCGAGCCTGAGATAGCGCATTGTCACGCAATTGAGCCAGGGGGTGTCCCTTAGCTAAATCAGCGGCATGTGCCGCAATCTTGTAAGCAATGAGCCCCGCACGCACATCGTCGCGATTGGGCAGTCCCAAATGTTCTTTTGGCGTAACATAGCACAGCAATGCGGTACCGTAGTGGCCAATGGTTGCCGCACCAATAGCGGATGTAATATGATCATAACCCGGTGCAATGTCAGTGGTTAGAGGCCCAAGTGTATAAAATGGAGCTTCATGACAATAGGCTAACTGCTTGTCCATATTTTCTTTGATTTGATTCAAAGGAACATGCCCAGGGCCTTCAATCATGACTTGCACAGAGTATGACCACGCACGCTGAGTCAGTTCACCTAGTGTTTTTAATTCACTAAATTGAGCGTCGTCATTGGCATCGGCAATACAACCGGGCCGAAGACCGTCACCTAGGCTAAAGCTGACATCATAACGCGCCATAATTTTGCAAATGTCATCAAAATGTGTGTACAAAAAGTTTTCTTTATTGTGCGTTAGGCACCATTTTGCCATAATAGAACCGCCTCTGGAAACAATGCCCGTAATTCGATCCGAACATAGGGGAATATAGTCTTTGAGCACTCCGGCATGAATGGTGAAGTAATCCACACCTTGTTCAGCTTGCTCAATTAATGTTTCTTCAAAAACAGACCAGCACAAGTCTTCAGCAACCCCATTTACTTTCTCGAGGGCTTGATAGATGGGCACCGTTCCAATGGGAACCGGCGAGTGACGCACAATATGCTCGCGTGTTTGATGAATATTGGGTCCGGTAGACAAGTCCATAACAGTATCAGCACCAAAATGGACGGACCATACCAGTTTTTCAACTTCTTCAGCTATAGTAGAATGAATAGCGGAGTTTCCAATATTAGCGTTAACCTTGGTTAAAAATCGACGACCAATAATCATGGGCTCTAGTTCAGGGTGATTGCGATTGGCTGGAATAATGGCTCGGCCAGCCGCAATTTCTTCTACAACAAGGGATACCGGTACTTGCTCACGAATGGCAACAAAGCGCATTTCTTCAGTAATAATGCCTTGGCGAGCATAGTACAATTGCGTATTAGTATCGGTTGATTCGCGGTGCTTAATCCAAGGACTGCGTAACTTTGGAATTCCATCGCCAATAGTGAATGAAACAGCTGAATCTGTAAATACACCCGATGTATCGTATACCTGAAATGGCCGATGCGGCTGAGCAAGTTCAATTTCTCGAAAAGGAACATGCAAGGCACACTCGGAGTCTGTTCGGTACACTTTTTTAGAATTTGGGTAGGTGGGTATGTCAATGGCGGTAGCTAATGAATTATTGTTGCTCATAGTTAGAATCCGGTTTAAATTGATAAATCTTTTTTTCAAGTGATATAAGCCCAATAATATGACTGGCGATTGGAATTGTTAAAAACTGAAAAACAATAGCAATCATTATTTTTAAGCCAATACCCTGATCAATTAAGTATACCCACATACCACATAAACTCAAAACAATACCCAGGGTCATTGATTTAGTTAGCGCATGGGCACGGCAAAATAAATCTGGGAATCGCCAAACACCTAAGACCCCTAAGCAAATAAATACACTGCCCAGAAAGACTAAACAAGCACCTAAAAGTTCCGTCCAATTATTCATGATGTTTAGACTCCGGATAGGATTTGTTAAGGTAAAAACAAAAAGACAATGAACCTAAAAATCCAAATAGTGAAAAAATAAGAATTGCATCAATGTATAGGCTGGTTTTCCATAAAGCCGACAATATAATAATGCCAGCAATAATACTAATAGATAAACTATCAAAGCCAAGAACGCGATCAAATACAGTGGGGCCTTGTATTAGTCGCCAACAAGATAAAAACACGGAAATACTAATTACAATAATAGATAAACCAAATAAAATACTCATGATAACAAGACTCGCTTTAGAGGATAATGCAATGTTTTTTGAATGCTACTTCGAACAGACTCCGGGTCTTTAGCATTAAAGGCATGAATTGTTAATTCTTGTTTTTCTGTACACAAATAAACACTGGTTGTACCGGGCGTTAAGGTAATCATATGAGAGAGTATCAACATTTCTAAATTGGAGCATCCCCGCAAATTATAATTAAGAAATCCGGGGGTTAAATGGCTATTACGAACAAATAAAACAGCATAAGCCAATTGCAGATTAGCAACAATAACTTCTTTAATAAACACAGCCAGCAAAACAATGCCCGCAACAATCTGTTTAATGCGCATCATTAGTGACACCTCCAATAGGCTTTACAACTGCCTGATTGACCATCCATTGATAAGTCCCTAAATCCTGCAGCTGATCAGTTGCTCGCATAGCGGCATTGGTGCCATAAAAACTCCCCAAACCTAAACATAATGATAATGCTGTCAGACCAATAACGCTGACATACTGTAGCGAAGATGTGTGTTTCACAAGCACTGTATCCGTTTCAGAATAAAATGCTCGAAACCAAATAATAATCATGCTAAGTAGCGTTAATACACTTGAAATAATTAGGGCGCCAATACCAATAAAACTACCCATTGAAATACCCGATGCAATAATTATGAGTTTCCCCCAAAACCCACTAAAGGGCGGTATACCAACTAAAGCTAAAGCTTGTAAGCCAAATAAAACACTGAGTAACGGACGTTGTTTAAACAAATTACCCATTTTATCAATAGAATCAGACCCAGTTTCATTCATCATAATGCCGGCAATTAAAAATAAGGATGAAATAACAACCATGTGATGAATCATGTAATACACGGTGCCCATTATACTCGTTCCTGTGAATATACTAATACCCAATACCATAAATCCAATATGAGCAATCAAATTAAAACTTAAAATCATGCGGATAGACCGATGAGTTAACGCCAAAAGAATGCCGACAATCATAGTGAATAGTGAAGCAACAAACAAGATTAATAACGGCAAAGGATCATTGTTAAATAAAAGATTTAATATACGAATTAAGGCGTAAATACCTACTTTTGTTAGCAAACCGGCAAACAACCCCCCAATCGCGGGTGGCAATGCGGCATAACTTTTGGGTAGCCAATAGAATAGGGGGAACATACCCGCTTTTAACCCGTATACAAACACCATTAGCACACTAATAATAACCACGCGATTATCAGTGCCCATTGTAAATAAAAGACGCTCAGAAATATCTGCAAAATTTAAGGTGCCGAATAATCGATACACAAGTCCGCCAGCAGCTAAAAATAAACCACTCCCAATAATATTTAAAAGCAAATAACTGTAAGCATATTTTAAATCAGATGGACGATATTCTAAAACCAGTAGTGCATAGGAGGCCATCAACATAATTTCAAATGCAACAAATAGGTTAAAGAAATCCCCAGTAGAAAATGATAAACAGACCCCGGCCAACATAAAGTGCATTAGAGGCAACCGCAACGGGTGGGGGGGCTTAGATTCTCCGGCTGTGTAGACGCTTACAGCGAGGGTAATTATACCAGCCGTTGCAATTAATAATGCAGCAAAGTGATCAATGGTTAAAACAATGCCAAAAGGGGCTTTCCAACCGCCAATAGCCATTACAATAACGGGCTCAACAGCGGTTCGAACAACTAGCCAGGTACTGAATAGAACGTGCACAACACAGCTCAAAATCATGTAAGCATGGCGATATGCGCTGGAACAGCGCCACAGTGTAAGCACAATGCCGGTGATTAGGGGAAAGATGATGGGGATAACCGCGAGTGTATTCATGATTCGTTGACCTCAGTGCGCTGATTTTCTTTCACAAGGCGATAAAAGAAAACAACCATAAATGCGGTAACCCCAAACCCGATAACAATGGCGGTTAAAATTAACGCTTGGGGTAATGGATCTACATAAACTTGCGCGCCTGAGTCCAGGACAATTGGTGCAGATTTCCCTATAGGTGAACCAGACATAACTAAAATGAGCAAATTAGTCGCATGAGTCAACAGTCCCAAACCCATAAGAATGTTAATAACACTTCGATGCAACACTAAATAAATCCCAACAGATACAAACAAAGACGCAATAATACTAACAATTAAATTTAAGTCACTCATATTCAGAAGCCTCATCAAACCACAATGCGATACTCACCGTAATGCCAATTACAACACAGTAAACGCCCAAATCAAATAGCGCGGGTGTCCCAATGTGCAACTCACCCAATAGAGGAATATGTAAATGCCACATGGTGTGCATTAAAAATGCCTGACCCATAAGCGTGGGAGCCAACGCTGTCCCGTAGGCTAAAGCCAATCCGATAGCCGCTAATGAAACAGGGCTTGGTATTCGGTTTAAACATTTCCTTCCTTCAATAATATACAAAAATACTAAGGATATTGCCGATGCAATACCGGCGATGAAACCACCGCCAGGGGCATTATGGCCTTTGAAAAAAACAAACAATGCAAATATGTTAATAATCCAAAAAATAACGGGGTAAAATGAGCGTAATATATAAGAGTCTTTCATGATCGCTTGTTCCATAGTAGTCCCATTACGCCAACCATTGCAATAAATAGAACTGAGATTTCACCCAAGGTATCAAACCCTCTAAAATCAACTAAAATTGTATTGACAGCATTGCTTCCACCAGCCAAGGGGCGTGTATTTTCAATAAAAAACTGACCAATCGGGTTGTCGGCGGACGGTCGGTTAACGACCTGAATTAACACAAATACAATCCCCCCCACACCAATAGATACAAGCGCTTTTAAGAATGACAATCCGGATCGATCGTGAACGGCATGGTCTTTTTTTCGTTTCATAGTTGAAAACTTTTTGAAAAAGAGCAACAACAAAACCAGCGACACAATTTCAATTAGTAATTGTGTGAGGACTAAATCGGGGGCTCGATAAAGAAAAAAAACAAAACTAACGAGTAGACCCACAACAGATAGTGCAATAAGTTTGACATGCCATTTTTTACTCATGGATACAATAATGGCGGCAGTTCCAGTAATAATGAGCAGTGGTAAATAAACAATGGAAATGTTAGAGATCTGTATTGATGGTGATAAAGCAAATAAAAGTGGGGCCATTAGGGCAACAAAAAAGACCAAAACAATTGAAATATGGGCACGAATTGAATCCACTAAAAACCGTCGGTTCAACCATTTAGACAAACAGCTTAAGCCAGTAATTCCACGATTAAACCCTGCGTCTAGCTGCAGAATGCCCGGCACGGTTGCGCGCCACTGAAAGCTTTGAAATACGGTGTAGATAATAATACCTGAAAGGGTAATGCATAGACTAATGATTAGCTCAGGTGTAATACCATGCCAAAGGGAAACAGTATGAGGATTTGCTATATGCAGGCCGGCAACAGACGCTTGAGACAGAAAATGGGTGACTGATTTTGGAAACAGGCCAATAATCAAGGTTGCCATTGCTAAGATGAACGGGGGTAATTGAAAAAAAACACTTTGAGATTCTACGGGTTTAGTCGTTTTAGATGGTAAAAAAATATGCAGACATAATCGGAATGCAGTGGCAACCAAACAGCTCGCAGAGACAACCAAAGCGCCAATTAGAATTGGGTAGTTGGGATGGTGTAGCATGTGGGCTAGCATTAACTCTTTACTTAAAAAACCAGTCGTTCCGGGTATTCCAGCCATACTTGCCGCTGAAACAACGCATGCAATAGCGGCCAAGGGCATAGCTGAAAATGCATTACCCATTTTTCGGATATCTTGAGTGTGAAAGGCATGAATAACAATGCCAGCTACCATAAACAAACTACCTTTATACAGTACGTGGTTTAAAATATGGAAGAAATCATGTTCCACACCGGTAGAGCCCCCAAGGCCATAAAACCCAATTAAGTAGCCCAATTGACTCACCGTTGTGTACGCTAGAATACCCTTTAGATCATACGTTAGCAGTGCTAAAACAGCACCCACAACCATAGTTATTAATCCAATGATGCCAACAACATACCAGTAATCTAATGACGATAATATGGGGTAACAGCGCGCAACTAAAAAAACGCCCAATTTTACCATTGCGGCAGAATGTAAATAGGCACTTACAGGCGTGGGTGCAGCCATGGCGTTTGGCAACCAAAAGTGCAATGGGAATTGAGCAGATTTGCCAATAACACCAATCAAAATAAATGAAAAAGCTAGGGTACTCCAAACGGTGTTATCTAAAGCCGGCATACGACTAATAAGGCTTATATCAAATGTTTGATATAAAATACCCAGAAGCAATACACCGACGAGCAAGATTAAACCGGTTGTTGCGGTCACTATAAATGCCATTCTTGACCCAATTCGGCCTTTCTCTGTATGGGTGTTAAACCCAATTAATAAAAAGGAAATAACGCCAGTTAGCTCCCAAAATATAAAAAGCAAAAGAAGGTTATTAGAAAATAGAGTCCCCAACATAGCAGACATAAAGAGTAAAATATAGGCATAGAATCGGGGGTTTGAGTCACTAACCTTGGGTAAATAGTGCTTGGCGTAAAATAAAATAAAACAACCCATGACACTAACAACATAACCAAAAAACAACGAAAGCCCATCGGCCATGAATGAAAGGTCAATGAGCATATTGGGCATCCATGACCGTGTATAGACTTGATTGAGGGATACTTGCGTATACAGACTCGCTACAGATCCAAGCGCGCTTATAAAAGACAGAGTGAAGACCCAGCGCTTAAGCCTAAACACACCAATCGAAAGGGCTGCCAAAACAGGCAACCCAATAGCGATTAAAATCCCCATTAGGGTAGTAGAGAACCGGTTGACATCATCAATCCAGCAAATACAATCGATACAATTGTCATCAGTTTAAGTAAAATATTAATGGATGGACCGGAGGTGTCTTTAAAAGGATCCCCACAAGTATCACCAATAACAGACGCTTTATGTGCCTCAGAGCCCTTACCGCCAAATTGCCCTTTTTCAATATACTTTTTAGCATTATC
>DJIL01000010.1:25777-27179 GCA_002433595.1 bacterium UBP8_UBA6595
TTCAATATACTTTTTAGCATTATCCCATGCACCACCGGTGTTGTTTAAAAAGATAGCGAATGAAAACCCAGTGCTTAACGTGCCGACAAGTAGTCCAACAACACCAGCAACACCAAAAACAAATCCAACAAATAGGGGTGTTGTAATCGCCAATAATGATGGGGCCAACATAGTTCGCTGGGCACTACCAGTTGAAATGTCTACACAACGAGCATAGTCAGGCTTGTTTTTACCTTCCATGATACCCGGGATTGTTCGAAATTGGCGTCGAACTTCCTCAACCATTTCACTAGCTGCTTTTCGAACAGCTAAGATTGTTAATGCTGAGAATACCAATACCACCATAGAACCAATAAACAATCCAGACAAGAAATTTGGATTTATTACATTGATTTTAAAAATACTAACAATTGAGTTTATACTCAAGTCGCCAATAAAGTATATATCAGAATTATAAGCGGCCACATCTGGGTTATTGGTAAACCCAATTTTGTTGACAAAATGCGTGCCGTTGCTAGCTAGCACATGAATCCAATGCTTAACGGTTTCTAAATAAGCAGCAATTAAGGCTAGGGCTGTTAATGCAGCGGATCCCATAGCAAACCCTTTACCCGTAGCCGCTGTTGTATTTCCCAATGAGTCTAAAGCATCGGTTCGCTCACGCACTTCGGGGGGAAGCTCAGCCATTTCAGCGTTTCCACCGGCATTGTCAGCAATGGGGCCAAAGGCATCAGTCGCTAATGTAATACCCAATGTTGATAACATACCAATGGCGGCGAATCCAATACCATAAATACCATTATTAATGGACTCAAGACCCCCTGAACTAACAAATGACAATATAATTCCTGCCACAACAATTAACACGAGAATACCGGTTGACAACATGCCAGTTGCGATACCTTGCAATATAAGCGTCGCGGGACCACTCGTACTAGCGGCAGCAATTTCTTTAGTGGGCGCATAATGGTCAGATGTGTAATATTCTGTGAACTGTCCAATAAGGGTTCCTGTTGCTAAGCCGATAACTACAGACCCAAAAATACCCAAACTAATAATCCCAAATTTAAATAATAAGAATAAGAATCCAATAATTAAAACTGAAGCAACTCCGGTGCCAATTAGTAGGGATTGTAGCAATTGTTTTTGATTGGCGCCTTCTTTTGCTTTTACAAAGAAAATACCAACAAGAGACGCTAGAATCCCTCCACCGGCAACAATCATTGGGGCAACTACGTAAGGCATTGCGGGTTGTGACAGTGAAATAGCTAAAGAGGCACCTAACGATGCGGTCGCTAAAATGGAGCCACAATAAGATTCGTACAAGTCTGCTCCCATACCGGCAACATCGCCAACGTTGTCACCAACATTATCAGCGATAACAGCTGGGTTTCTAGGATCA
>DJIL01000010.1:27503-48620 GCA_002433595.1 bacterium UBP8_UBA6595
TTTCTAGGATCATCTTCAGGAATCCCCGCTTCAACTTTACCGACCAAATCAGCGCCAACATCAGCTGCTTTTGTGAAAATACCACCACCGACACGAGCAAATAGAGCTAAAACAGAGGCGCCCATACAGTATGTCAACAATGTTGTTGTGATTTCCATTAAAATTGCATTTTGAACATTTTCAGCACCCAATAAAGCGTTGCTGATTCCCCATAAGTTTTGACCATAAGCCCAATTCAAACCAAAAAACCAAACTGAAATGTCGAGAAGTCCAAACCCGACAACAACCAGACCCATAACGGCGCCGGCTCGAAACGATAGACGCAATCCACTGGACAAACTGGTTTGACATGCAGCAGCCGTTCGCGCAGCTGCGTTTGTGGCTGTTTTCATACCTAAAAAGCCACAAAGCCCTGACCAAAGACCACCACTTAGGAAAGCAAATGGGACAAATGGGTTTTGAATACCTTTGAGCGAAAGGTACCCCAATAGTAAAAATAGAATAGCAAATACAATGCCGACAACGCGGTATTGACGCGTTAAATAAGCCATGGCGCCTTCTTTAACATAGCCTGCAATCTCTTGCATGCGACTAGTCCCTTCAGATGCTTGGTTAATTTTTTTTGTTAATGCGAATGCTGTTAGTAGGGCAATTAATGCCGATGATGGGGCTAGTAGCCAAATAGCCGGTATAAAATCCATGATCATAGTCCTTAGTCTCCTTTTTATAACTCTTAAGTAGAGTAATTACACGCTTAACATTCTAATTATTCGATTAAGTGTAGCGTAACTGATTTAAACTTGTCTAGCAATTTCGTGCAAGTCATTGGCAGACACAACACTATCGATGGAGTACCCAGCGGTTTGAATGCTTTCAATAGCGCCTTCTTCACGATTAATAACCGCTACAATATGAATAGGCGTTAATCGATTGTTTTGTAAAATAGCGCATGCGTTTAGCACGGCACCGCCGGTTGTGATTACGTCTTCAATCATAACAACGCGCTCATTTTCTGTATAAACACCTTCTATGCTACGTTGCGTACCATAAGCCTTGTCCGACTTTCTAACAATAATAAACGGTTTTTTGACCAACAAGCTAACAGCCGTAGCGATTGAAACAGCCCCCAATTCCGGTGCTGCAATCCGATCATATGTTGACGGATTTGGTAATAATGCAGCAATTCGCTCAGCAATGCGTGCTAAAATAGTCGGGTCACTAGAGAAGCGGTACTTATCAATATAAAAACTGGTTTTCTTGCCCGAACGAGTTTCAAAGGATCCGGTTAGATATGCCACCTCATAAATGGCAGTTACTAATGTTTGGTGCGCATGCATGGACTATCCAGCAGATTGGCTGCTTTCAATGTCTTCTGCTTTAGTTCCTTTAGGAGCGGCAACTTTAACAACGACTCGATTGCTGTCGGTGACAATGCTGACGCCATTTGGCAACGGGATATCGCTAATTTTCAATGCTTTTTCTAAACCTAAATGGGCAATGTTAACGGGTAGTGCAGCTGGAATGTCTTTAGGTAAACAGGATACTGTGATTTCATTAATAATAGTGAGTAGTAAACCACCAAGCTTAACCCCCTTGGGATTGCCTTCAAAGCGTAACGGCACGGTAATTGTTAACGACTTTTTTGGATCAATACATAGAAAATCAAGATGCCTCACTTTTCCTGTAATTGGATGCTTAATAACTTCATGGATAAGGACTTGATGCGTAGTGCCCGCCAGGTTTAATGCAATTAGTGTATTTTTACCACTATCAGAGCACAGAACGGACCGGATGAATGGCTCAGTAATACTAATGGAAGTATTGGCGAGGCTGTTTCCATAGACAACTGCTGGAATTAAACCATCTTTTCGAAGGGCTCGAGCCTTCTTTTTTCCAGTACCTCTTTCTTTATACTCTAATTCTATTGTCATACTTTTCCTCGCTTCTTATTAAATGTTTTTATAGTTAAGTTAATAGTGTACCAGCTTATGGCTTATTTATTCAATTTGTTTGCACAGGTCTTAGGGCTTCTTTTGTTTTTAATTGAACCGAAGGATCGTGCGTTTCGGCCTTAATACCAGCAAGTAGGGCGTCAACGCTTGTATTGGATTCAATATCAAACCCGGCGTCTTGGATCATTTTTAATGTTTCAAATTGATGGGTACCTACAGTATTTAGGTACCCATCCATAAACAATGAATTTGCGGGGTATAGCCCCATTACCTGGAGGCTTCGCAAGTGGTATTCACGTCCAGCAGCCATTCGAATTTCAGCATCAGTATTAATAAGTCGAAATAGACATAAAACGCGTAGGCAAAACTCAGGGGTGAGTGTGTTGCAGTTTTCAAATGGAGTACCCGGTACCGGAATTAAAAAGTTAATTGGAATTGAGCGCACATTTAGGGATTTTAGTTTTAAGGCCATTGCGATCAACTCGTCATGTGTTTCACCCATGCCAACAATAATACCTGAGCACAACGTTAAACCCGCTTTTTGCGCTGAGGTCAGGGTGTTGAGTCGATCCATGTAGGTGTGAGTGGTGCAAATATCGGCGTATTTATCTTCTGATGTATTAATATTATGATTGAGTCGATCCAAGCCAGCTTGTTGCAAGGCAATAGCCATGCCATCATTTATTAGACCGGCAGATAAGCACACTTCTTTGTCGGGGTGTTTGCGCTTGATGGTTCGAATAACATCAGTTATTTGATTGATTTTTGTTGGGGTAGGGCCACGGCCCGACAATACCATACAATATCGGTGGGCCCCTTGTTCATAGGCACGAGTTGCTTCTTCTAGCATTTCATCGGCTGGTTTTAGACCATAAGTCTCAATGTTTGAATCGGCGGTTTTTGCTTGGGCACAGTAAGAACAGTCTTCAGGGCAATGCCCATTTTGCGCATTGTTAATAATATGAATCGTAACTTGCTTTCCAAAATGACGCTCGCGAATTGAAAATGCAGAATCCAATAATTCAGTGATTGGTGTTGTTGTTAAGTATTTGTTGTATTGATTTTCCATATGAAAGAGCATTGTACCGTGTTTTAGGTGTGGTCATCAATATTAAAATTTAGTACACTAATATAATTATGAATAAAAATTATATAAATCAAAAAAAAACCAATGACAGTTAGTCTGCCCCATTCTTTTCATATTCCAGTCATGGGAACTGCTTTTACAATTGATACACCCTTACGCGTCGCTCCGTATGGTATTTCTTCTGTTATTTCCTTGTGCGATGATGAATTATTTGAAGAAATGCGACAATCGTTGGTGGTAAAGCATTCGGAATTCGGACCATTTGTAAGCATCCCAAAGTCCGATCAAGATCATCGAGCCAAGCGAATAACAGCCTATTTAGATTTAATTCATAATTTAACCACTCAAAAATTTGATCAAATCAGACAATCAAATTTTGACACCGGATCTGAGATTACACGGTATTTTGAGTTATTAGAAAACCGACATCCTTTAAAACTTGCCTATAACGCAATGCTTGAGTTACCCGAAGGTCATGAAAAAACAGAGGCTCAAAACCAGCTGCGTCAAACCATGAAAATGGGATCCATTGATGTCAATATTATGACAAAGTTAGATCGCGATATTTACGAGCGTAAAACAGGGGATAAACTACCAGAAATTTATTCGGATGCTATTGCTGGACTGCGAGGGTATGCAAATAGTCAATTGGATAATTCATCCATTGTCTTTTCCGCTGGATTTAACCGTCGCTTATTTGCTTATATTGAGAAGTGCTCAGATTTTTTTCCTGATGCAGTGGGCCATGTAAAAAAGCGCATTATTTTGAAAGTCTCTGATTTTCGATCATCGCAAATACAAGGCACGTTTTTAGCAAAAAAAGGGGTATGGGTGTATGAGCATCGCATTGAGTCCGGATTAAATTGTGGGGGGCACGCATTTGCAACAGATGGGCTTTTAATGGGCCCTATTTTAGCGGAATTTCGGGATAAAAAAGCAGCGCTTACCAGTAAGCTTTACCAGCTATGTAACCAAGTATTGGCGAATAAGCAAATGCATGAGTACGTGAAGCAGCCTGAGACACGAATCACATTTCAAGGAGGAATTGGCACATACGAGGAAGAGCGTGTGTTGTTGGATTATTATCAAGTAGATGGAACCGGTTGGGCGAGTCCGTTTTTACTGGTTCCAGAAGCCACAACAGTAGATGAAGCAACGCGGAAGCAGTTAGCTAAAGCAACGCCAAGAGAGTTGTATTTAAGTAAGATATCACCGCTTGGGGTTCCGTTCAACACCATGAAAGATACCCACAGTGAAACAGAAAAATTGGCGCGTGTACAACAAGGAAAACCAGGGAGTATTTGTCCCAAAGGGTATTTAGTTAGCAATACAGAGTTTACAAAAGTGCCAATTTGCACAGCATCAAAAACGTATCAGCGACTAAAAGTCAAATCGATTGAAGCCACGGGGGTTGTGGGTGACGCACTGGAACAGCTTAAGTCAGATGTGTACACAAAAGCGTGTTTATGCGAAGATTTGGCTGCGCCAGCATTAATTCAGAACAAGAGTGAGTCTAAGCGCATTCAGGTCACAGCAGTGTGTCCGGGTCCAAACATCGCTTATTTCAAAGATTTTTTTCATATGGATGCCATGATTGATCATATCTATGGACGAGTGTCGATTATGCATGATGCACTTAGACCCAATGTATTTATTAAGGAAATAGACTTGTACATTCGTTATTGGGTGGATCAAGTTAATTTATCTATGCATGCATTGGATAATCGAAAGAAAACTTATTTTATAAACTTTAAAGACAACTTGCTAGCTGGAATAGACTACTATTTAAGTATTGTTGATACAAAGTTTGACTTTTCTAAGCATGACTTATTGAAACTTAAAGAAACCCTGACTATGCGTAATCAAGAATTCTCAGAGATTTTATTAAATTAAACGTCTAGGAATCTAAATATAATTAATCGCCCAATTTAGAGAATTGGACGTTTCCATGAATAGAGAATTCAACTACCGCATCGCATACTATTCGATGTTCGCGATGGTTGGCGCTAGAAAAACACCGGTGCCACTGGCCTTTGATCCAGAACGCACTACCCATTAGGCATCGGTATGTCCAGTAGGCCAATTTACCATAGTGTTTTTTGACAATCCAAAAGCCGCCGCGATAGCCTTCAATTAATACAAAATGCTGAACAGTTTTGGATGATGCGCCAATACTATGAGTGGCGGATACACAGGGGTAATAATATACTTTTTTGTTATCGTTTCGAATGCGCAAGCATAAATCAATATCGTCGTTATAGAAGAAAAAAGCACCGTCAAGGCCACGAAGCGTGTCGCGAAAATAGTTGGTTTTGAGTAACATAACAGCCCCAGATAAAAAACGAACGGACCGGGGTTTTTTAGTGGTGTATAGCCAACGACTCAGACTATTGCCGGGTACTTGCAATCGACCATCTTCATGCAACAGTTTAGGGGCAATAACGCCAATGCTTGGGTCAGATTTCATGACAGAAACAAGGCTATCAATTGTTTTAGGCTCAACAAAGGCATCACTGTTTAATAATAGTGTGTACGCACCGGTTGCATGGGGAAGCAAATGATTAACACCATTGGGAAACCCGATATTTTTATCAAGTTCTAGAATAGTCGCGCGATCGCGATACGGTTGGAGAACATTTATGGAATTATCACTAGAGTTGTTATCTAAAATTAATAGTTCAAATTGCAGCGTTGTCTGACTTTTCTCAATACACTGTAGACACCGCTCTAAAAAAGACGCCCCATTAAAATTAACAATGAGTATACTAACGTCCACGTACTAAGGTGTAGGTTTCTCCAATTGTATTGACCAATAATGGCTCAACAATTGTATTAATTATATCAGATTCTTGAACACCCGGTTCAACATGAATGCCCCAAGCATGATTATGGGTCATATTTGTAATATTAATTACGTTTAATTGGTTAATAATAGCCACGCGATCGGCGTAGCTAACAGGTGTTTTGTCGGTAACATTTAAACAATAACTATCGTACAATGGGTGGTGTAAAAATTCGGGCTCTGTTAATGAAAATGCCGTATTGTTTGGATTAATTAAACAGTCGTATTCGGTCAGAAGCTGTTGGACGTTGTTAGGATCTAGAGGCGTATCCGTATGCAAGGTAATAATGCTAAATCGGTATAAAGCATGTAAAGCTGTTTGATTCTTGAGTGCTGCGCGTGCAGAAATAGCATGCAAATCCGTATTTTTTGGCCAAGTATATATGTTAAGCATGGGTCACCGATTGAGAGTTTAAATGAGTCGCTAAATTATGAAACAGCCTATGCCATGGCCCAGGTGCTTGCGGGTCATGAACGAGTGTTTTTGATTGGTTTGGGGCAATGTGATGGGGTAACTGCCGAGTCAAATACCCGCGCTCCGGATGCGGCATTATAGCCAACACGTTACCTGTTGCGTTGGTCACGGCTGCAATATTCTGGGTACTACCATTGGGGTTGGCAGCATCGGTTTGACGCCCATCGGAGGTGCAATAATGCATGACAGGGAGCGCGTCGTTTGTGTTTTTGAATAAAAAACGGCCTTCTCCATGATTGATTGGAATGGGTAGTATGGTATCAATGCCACGAGTAAACAAGCTCTGCCCAGTAACACTGACATAGACCCAGTCACAAATAAAGCCCGTGCTTGTAGTATTTTTTTGATTAGCGGCTAACATTGTGTTTGGAATAATACCACTTTGAGCTAAAATTTGGCAGCCATTACAAATACCCAAAATAGGCTTTTGGGCTTCATTCGCAATGCGTAGCCACTCAACAATTGGCGAGGTTGCAGCAATTGCCCCTGCTCGAACACGATCTTGGTAGGAAAATCCACCCGGGATTACATAGGCATCACAGGCATTAAAATCAGATAGTTGGCATGACCAAGCGGGCAACCAACGCGTGTTTAAACCAGAAAATGAGAGTGCAGCATGGGTCTCACGTTCACAATTAGTTCCTGGAAATATAATAATGCCGACAGTTGCCATACTCAACACGAAATGATTTTACCAATATTAATAGCGGCAATCATACCGTCAGAAATAGCGGGTTGAATTTGCCGAATTTGTTTGGATCGAATATCACCAGCGGCATATATGCCAGGAATATTAGTTCGCATATAATCATCGGTCAAAATAAATCCGTCTTCATCAAGCGTAACTCCAAATTGCCGAGTTTCTTCTGATGGAATTCGGCCCACATAAATAAATAATCCTTTTAAATCCAACCAAGTCGTTTGGTGATTGTGTAAATTCTCAACTTTTATTTTTTCTAATTTATCAATTCCAAAGGCTTCGACTACATGAGTCTGCCACATAATTTGTATTTTAGGATTATTTAAAATTCGTTTTTTTAAATAACTCACAGACTTCAAATTATCAGATCGATGAATCATATATATTTTTTCAGCAAATTGACTTAGGTAATCGGCTGCATAACAGGCACAGTTTCCGCCACCAATCACGCCAATCGTTTTTTTAGTATACGATGAGCCATCGCAATCAGCAAAATACGAAATTCCACGACCAGCAAATTGAGCTTCAAAATTAGTGTTTAATTGCTTGGGCTCGAGCCCCGTTGCAATGATAATATAGCGCGTGTAATAGCATTCGCCAAGTTCAGTAACAACTTTTTTTTCAATGCCATGCTTATTTTCAATGACATCGACGGATGTATTCGCATACGATAAGTTGTAGTCCAAAATATGAGACTCCATGCGCTTTCCCAAATCTTGTCCAACAATACCGCCTGGAAAACCCAAAACATTGTGTACTTTAAATGAACTAGACACACCGCCTCCGGGTAAAGCACGTTCAATAATTAATGTTTTTAAGTCTGCCCGTGCACAACAAACTGCAGCGGACATTCCGGCTGGGCCAGAGCCAATGATGATTACATCAAATCGTTCATCATGGGATGGCTTCAGGGAATCTAAAACGGTTAATGGTTCTAACATAGTAATTAATCCAATTGAATAGTAATACTTGATTTTTCCGAAGAAACGACACTATTATCTTTTAATTTAACCATAAAATCAGATCCTTTTAAATGGTTTTCTTTGTATTGAATAAAAGATGCCCCTGAAAAGATAACACTATCAGCTAAATAATCATACTTAATATAGGGTGTTTGAGCTTGAATGTCAGGGGCACTAATAGTCACGCTTCCAGATGCTACTATTGTTTTTTTGCCATAGTTTACAGTTATTTTATCCGCTTCAATAGCCACGCTTGCGTGGGCCAGGCTAATGGCCGTGCCAAGTGCGCACCCAATTAGTTGCAACGTATATAGTGACCGCTTTCTGTTTTCTTGATCCATGATTTTATTTCCAATAGGCTTATATAGTGTAACAAACTTGAAATGGGAATGCCGGTTTTTTCACACAATCGATCCAATGATGCTTGTCCATCGCTCCCAATGCAGCTGAGTAATTTTGCTTCTTCACTAGATAAATCGACAGATGATTTTTCAGTATTGGCAGGCTTGGTATGTTTTTCCGGAAATTCAAGATAATCGGATAAAATATCGGTGCTATGGTGAACCAACGTGGCTCCTTCTTGAATTAATTGATGTGTTCCAATACTTTTCTCAGTATTAATAGGGCCAGGAATAGCATAAACGTTTCGATTTTGCTCTAAGGCTAAGTGAGCCGTGATTACAGCGCCACTGGCGTGCCCAGCTTGGGTGACTAACAAGCCTTCACACAATCCACTAATAATGCGGTTGCGTTGGGGAAATCGGTAAGGAATTGCAGGAATGCCCAGGGGTTGCTCGCTGACCCATGCGCCGGTGTCAAGCATAGACTCGGCAATTCGGCTGTTTTTTTTGGGGTAGATGGCATCCAAGCCAATGGCTAAGACGCCAATAGTAGGGGTATTATGCTGCAATGCGGTTTGATGCACATGGGCGTCTACCCCCAATGCTAAACCTGAAACTAACGTAAAGTGCGCACTTAAATCTGCACATATACTTTGTGTGACTTGAATGCCATACATGCTGGGTTGTCGGGTCCCTACTACAGCAAAAAGTCGATTCTGGAGTGCGTTAATGGCCCCTTTGCAATACAAAATTAAGGGTGGGTGATAAATATGCGTCAACCATTGGGGGTAGTGAGGGGCATGATACGGAATGCACTGAATACCATGGGCATTTAGTTGCTGATGATAGGTGTCTGGGTTCCAATTGCGATGGCGGTTTAGCCAATAGTGTTTGGTTTTTTCATTGGCTCGACGACTATGAATAAAGGATTCCATGTGGGCTAGGCAGTCCGCATAATTAGGGTACTCGGCCAAGCAGGCGTGCATGGTTCTAGGGGAATCGTGAAACACCACGTTAAGATTTAGATAGTGATTAAGTTTTTTATCAGGCACTGAATTTAGTATACTGGCTTTTGGTTTAATTGGCTATGCAAAGGCTAAAGTGTATAGTATGTCAGTGGCTATTGTCTTATTAAAATAAAGAGGATTTATTAAAAATTTGCAAGAAAGTGACCATTTAATTACAGAGTTAATGATACAAATACTTAATAAAAAATCACCGGGGGCTACTATTACTGCCCCCCCGCAGTGACCCATTGCTTAACCCGAGTATCCAGGTCAATAATAGACGCAATGTCATCGACTTTTTCATGCTGAAAATGCTCAATGGCGCGGTTGACCCATGCATAAATCGCATCAAACCCAATGGCGTGATTTAAAAATTGATACACCGCTGCTTCATTCGCTGCCGTTAAAATGCTGGGTAACCCCCCACCGTGTTTGCCACAGGTAATGGCTAAGTCCAGCAAGGGGAATCGGGTGGTGTCGGGCTGGGTGAATGTTAGGGTATGCTCGTGCAAGTTCAATGTGGGCCACTGGGCTTGTTGGGACTCCGGGTATGTTAGTGCATATTGAATGGGTATTCGCATATCGGCCGGTCCCATTTGGGCTAAACTTACCCCATCCACAAAATCAACAATACTATGGACCACGCTTTGTGGATGAATGAGTACGGATAATTTCTCATAGGCAATATCAAATAAATAATGCGCTTCAATGAGCTCTAAGCCTTTGTTCATAAGTGTCGCCGAATCAACACTTATTTTTTTACCCATAGACCACTGGGGGTGTTTTACTGCCTCATCGGGGGTTATTGTTGCCCAGTCCAAATTCGGTTGATTCCAAAAGGGACCACCGGATGCGGTTAAGGTCATACGACGCACGTGGGTGATGTCGTGTTGAACATACGCCAAGCATTGGTGAATTGCCGCATGTTCAGAATCAATCGGAAGTAGGGGGACCCCATAGTCACGGGCAGCTTTCTGAATCAGACTGCCCGCAGATACTAAGACTTCTTTGCAGGCTAATGCAATGGGAATTCGCGCGCAAATAGCCGCATAACTAGCCGCTAAGCTGGCTGTGCCCACAATGGCTAAAATTAATAAGTCTGTGCGACATTCCTGAGCCATGCTGATTAGGGCCTCTGGACCTACTAGACAGCGAATATTTTTCGGCAATTCGGCAGTCAGTTTTTGAGCGGCTAGTGAATCGGGGACATGCACGCACTCAGGTCGAAATTCCAGGCAATCCTGAATTAATTGGCTAATATTACGATGCCCGCTGAGGCCCACAACCGTGAACTGATCCGGGTGCTGCCGAACTACATCCAGGCTTTGTTGCCCAATTGAACCAGTTGCACCTAAAATACACAGCCGCTTCATAAATTCATAGGGTTAACGCGCATAAATACAATACTGAAATGCTAAATAATAGGCTGTCCATGCGATCATAAACTCCGCCATGACCAGGGATAATGGATGATGAGTCTTTACTGGCGCAATAGCGTTTGATTAATGATTCATGCAAATCACCCAATTGAGCAAATACAAGTACAATGGGGGTGATCCAGATAATTGTACTGGGCAATGGTATGTACGGATGCAGGCAAGCAATCAAGCTTGTTAAAATTACCAAAGGGCCCACAGCGCCCGCTATAGTTTTTCCAGGGCTAATTCTGGCCGCTAACTTGCGCTTACCCATGGCTTTTCCAATAAATAAGCCTAAACTGTCATTGAGCCAAGTTAAGCCGAGCCCCAAGCTAAGCCATAGCACGCCATTGGGTAACACCCGCAACGCAATTAGGCTAAATAACAACAGGGCAATGCTGATTGGAATACGAATTTGATACGCACGGTAGTGATGGGTCGCCAGCAAGTGCCCGCGGATTAACTCAATTAACGATACTACGAGCCAGCCAATAAGGATGCTGGCATAGATAGATTGGGGTAGTCGATTTAGGCTAGCATATAACCCAATCATACTAAGTGCAAATACAAAGTGGCCAATAAAATGAGATGCTTTTTTTGAGAACTTTCGATCAATCATTGCATAATACTCATATAGAATTAAGTGGCCAATGCCAATAACAGATGCCGTTGCGATCCACCCACCAGTATAGACAATGAATAGCGCTAGTGGAATTAATAGTGCAGCTGTAATAATGCGGGTTAACATAAATTATTCTCCAAAATTTCGTTGGCGACTATGGTACTCATTTAGAACATTGTTCAAATGCTCAGCATTAAATTCTGGCCACAAAATAGGCAAGAAAAATAATTCACTATACGCGCATTGCCATAACATAAAATTGCTAAGTCGAATATTGGATTTTCCGCCGGTTCGAATTAAAATATCGGGCGATGGCATATGGGCAGTATGCAAATGATCGTGAATTGTCTGCGGGGTAATCAATTCGGGATCTAAATTGCCTGCATGAACAGTGCGAGCAATCGTTTGACAGGCGTGTGTAATTTCTTCATGAGCGCCATAATTAATCATAATATTTAAATTAAGGGTTGTGTGGCTCTTTGTTTTTTCATGGGCCATGGCAATCGTTGATTGCAAAGATGCGGGCAATACACGTAAGTTGCCCAAACAACGAACACGGATGTCATTTTTACAGGCTGTTTTTACATGCTCATTAAGTAAATGCTCCATTAAAGTCATTAGGAATTTGATCTGAGGCTTCGGGCGTTTCCAGTTTTCGGTTGAAAAGACGTAGGCGCTTAAATACGAAATATTTTGAGCAATACAGGCATCAATCGTAGCCTGAAATGCTCTGGATCCGGCACGATGACCGTCGTTTTCATTGTGGCCATTTTCGGAAGCCCAGCGTCGGTTTCCATCCATAATAACCGCGATATGTCCCGGGGATTGCATATCTAAACAGTCGTTAAGGCATTAACTTTTTTTTCTAGAGCTGTACCAATATCTTGGTTGAATCGTTCAGTAACTTTTTGAATGCGCTGCTCCTCGTGTTTTTTATCATCGTCGGATAAGTCTGTGTTTTTTTTGATATCATCCATGGATGATCGCCGTAAATTGCGAATTCCGATGCGAGCCTCTTCAGCAAATTGATTAACTTGTTTGACTAATTGATTGCGACGCTCAGCTGTTAATGGGGGGACTCTTAATACAATGCTGGTACCATCTACATGCGGATTAATGCCCAATGATGAGGTGACTAGTGCCTTTTCAATTGCTGAAATCGCACTTTTATCAAACACTTGAAGAGACAGTGTGCTTGAATCAGGAACTGAAATATTGGCTAGTTGTTTTAATGGTGTTTGTGACCCGTAATAATCAACGACAATGCCGTCTAATAAATCGGGGGACGTTCGATTGGTTCGAACCGACTTAAATCGGGTAATTAAGTTATCAACACATTTAGTTAGTTTTGTTTCGAACTCACTCATTTTTTACTCCCAACTAAGCTGCCAATTTTATGGCCTAAAATAATATTTTGAATATGATTTTCTTCGGTTAATTTAAATACGATGGTTGGAATGTTATTATCCATACTTAATGACAGCGCCGTGCTATCCATAACTTTCAATTCTTTTTGTAGAGCATCCATATAGGAAATAGAATCAAACTTTTTGGCGTCATCGTATTTAGCCGGGTCTTTGTCATAAACACCGTTAACTTGAGTCGCTTTTAAAATAACATTCGCTTTAATTTCAGCTGCACGCAAAGCAGCCGTGGTATCGGTGGTGAAGTAGGGATTTCCGGTACCGCCACAAAAAATAACGACTCGATTTTTTTCAAAATGCCGCAACGCACGCCGTAAGACAAACGGCTCGGCAATTTCAGTTACTTCCAATGAACTTTGCAATCGTGTGCTTACACCACTTTTTTCTAAGGCGTCTTGCAATGCAATGCCATTCATTACGGTCGCCAACATGCCGCTATAGTCGGCAGCAACGCGATCCATTCCTTGTGCAGACGCAGACATACCTCTAAAAATATTGCCCCCACCGATCACAATTCCGATATCGGAACCTAAAGCATGCCCCTTTTTAATCTCATTTGCAATGAACATTAAAAAGTGTGGATCAATGCCGTAGCTACGAGACCCTTTAAAGGCTTCGCCACTGAGCTTAAGTAAGATTCGTTTATAAGTTATTGACATAGTTATTAAAGTGTATCTTGAATGTTCAAATTCATCAACGGTATGATTAACTGAATGGCAGAAGAAACACTTAATATTTTTATCAGTGCCGGTGAAGTGTCTGGTGATTTGCATGCCGCCGCATTAGTTGTCGCATTGAAAAAACGCATGCCCAATGCTCGGTTTTTTGGCATGGGAGACGCTGCAATGGCAACCGCTGGTGTGGAGCTATTGGCGAGTATTCGCGACCACAGCGCAATTGGTATGTGGCAGTCAGCACGTGAGTTAACACGCGTGAAGCGAACAATTCGGGAGCTCAAAGAGGCAATTGAAACCCAGCGTCCAGATTTTATTATTGTAGTCGATTGTGAAGCGATTCATCTTCCATTGCTGCGCGCTATTCAACCCTTGTCTATTCCCAACACTTACTATATTTCGCCACAAGTATGGTGGACACGAAACGGGTATGATCAGGATCGAATCGCAAAAAATATTCAGGCAGTAACCGACCATGTATTAGCAATTTTTCGAGCTGAGCATGCGGTATACACTAAGCTAGACCATTCCTCTGCGCATTATATTGGCCATCCGTTGTTGGATTTAGTACGGATTAAACAGTCTAAAGCGGCGGCATATGCGATGCTGGGATTGCCAATGGATCGGCCCATAATTGGTGTGTTTCCAGGGTCGCGTTGGCAAGAAATAAAATCAACATATCCCCGGTTAATTCGGGCGGCTCAGGCCGTTGTTAGTCGTGGTGTTCATGCCCACATCGTGGTAGTAGTGGGCGCTCCCCGGTATGCACGCTATATTCGGGATAACACACCCGATACAGTGCCTGTATATAGTGGAGACTCGTATGGCATTATTCCGCATCTTACAGCGTCTTTAGTTTCATCTGGAACGGTGACTCTGGAACATGCCTTATTTCGTGTTCCGATAGTTGTTGCGTATCGGTTTGGGGCATTATTAACACTATTTATTCGGGTTTGGTTGCAATTTAAATCTATAAACTTAGCCTGGATATCACTGCCCAATCTCATGATGCAACACTCGATAGTTCCGGAATGTCTTCAGCGTCAAGCTACTGTGGAGAATTTAGCACATGCCTTGTACCAATTGTGTGATCCCCAGTATCCAACTGATCAAAATCCATACCGACAACGGCAATACAAAGGGTTTCAAAAAATCAAAGAATATATGGGTCCAAACGGGGCGGTTGATCGAGCCGCGGGGCTAGTATCAAAATGGATCAACAACAGCAGTGCCAATAGCGATTAAATTACCGGATTACCAATGATCATAGGACTAAGGTAAGCCAAATTAAATAATTAGGTTAATGAGTATCCGATGGCTGAATCCAGCCACTTTGGCCTGTTCCCAGTTGTATTTTCCATCGATTACCGCTAGATTTTTCATAATAAACGGGTAAATCGCGATGGAGCATAAATAATGGGGTGTGGCTATTTTCATCTGAATAAAATGCAGAACGGGTTGCGTCTAGCAGGATAATGGGGTGTGGGTAAAGTGTGAAATAACTGGCCAAAGTACCCACGTGAATTGTAATAAATAGCCACAGTATACGTTGGCGTTTGTAGGCGTATGATACGCGAGCTAAAAGTGCACTTAAAAGGATCAAGGCTAGCCATTCATAGCGACCCAATCCACGGGGGGGTTCCGGAAATAAATGGCGATCGGGATGCTGTTGAATCGCAGCATGCCAATGAATACGATAGTTGGTATTTCGGGGGCTTTTTTGCAGTTTTTTCCACAAATATGGGAGTGATTCCGATGCTTGCTTACTAATAATTAATGCGGCATTCGGGCTATCTCTAGCATGTACGGTTACATAGTGTTTAGGGCTTTTTAACCATTGGTAGCGACTGGTACTTGGATCTAGTGTCCACAGCTTAATTGTGGGTAGGGGGAAATCACCACTTCGATTCGGAATAAAAATATACGATAATTTATGAGTTTGGCTCCATGGATTGGAGAGGGTTTGCGTTTCTTTACTATCTAAATAATGCCGAAAAACATGACTACGACCAATGTGAATCGAACTCAGGTCAAAGTTGCCGGTTGCATGAATTACAACAGACATGGAGAGTGGGGTATTTTCGATTACAGAATCGGCCACACTGGGTGCATCCAATACAAACTGCCCCACGCTTACAGATTGTGTGACGCGTGTCTCTGGATGTGAATCAACCATTAAAACAACAGGATTGGATACATGGGCACGTTCTGCATAGCTAACGGCTGGTGGAATAATAATTTGGCCGCTATGCTGGGGGACTAGTTTTTGGGCCAGGCGTTTGTATACATAGTAGCGAGTTTTGTTGCGGTATTCGATACTGGGATATTCGGGCAATTCGTTGGCTTCTGCCCATACCGATGCCGTAGAAATAGTGGGCGATTCAATCGTCGCATAGTTGGGTGCAATACTAGTGCGATACTCCAATACTGTATAGAGCAACCCTTCTCCCACAACGGGTGTTGTGTTATTAATAGTGGCAACTAGAATTACGGGTGGATTGGGATTGGGGGGATACAGTGAGTCTCCAAATGCAACGACACTTATTAATACTAGCCATGCGGTGACGAGTCTTACCACGAGCGACCCGTTACTATACGCGATTGGGTGGGCACTTGATTGTATTTTTGGTAGTAAGTATTGTCTAGAATTTCAATTTGGCTCCATGTGTCAAAGGGTAGAGGAATGGGCCCTGTTGATGGGTGATTGTTCGCGTGTACTCCGATCAGTTCAGGGGGGTACTTCTGTACTTTTGTATCCTTACGATAGGCATGTTCAAATAAAATACGTGCAGAATAATGACCTGGATTTTGAATAATATAGGGTTTTAGCAGGCGCATAGCCGCGGTAAACTTGCCTGTCATATACAATGAAACGGCTTGCTCATAGAAATTGTTGCATTGGACAAAGGCTTGTAATGCTTTGTCATATTCGCCATATGCTTGAAATAGTTTTCCACGATTAAACCATAGCCAATCTGGCGTTGTCTCAGGTGTATAAACCACGGCTTGGGTGTACTGAATTGCTAATGATGTATTGTTGTGTCGCCAGGCGGTCTTAGCGGCATAATTATACCAATGACTTGGTGCTGATGCACAGACTACTCCGTGTAGCATAATAAGTGCCAGTAGCCATGGCCGTTTATAAAGTAAGGGGATCAATAAAAGAGCAACGCCGATTAGCATCATGGGCATAGCACTCAGGGGGGCGTTGGCAAGATTAACTGGTTGGCGCATTTGCATAATTTGATTGTATACAGTTTGGGAAACATCCGTTGTTTTTCCGGCTTCAAAGTAGTAACCATTTGTTTGTTCGGCAATGCCGAATAAGGTTTCTCGATTTAATTTTGACAAAACAATTTGGTCATTTTCTTTTTCAAAACCACCGGATAGCTTGGGGATAGGATCGCCATCAATCGTGCCCATCCCAATGCTAATAATGCGCATATTTAATTGTTTAGCATAAAACAGCATACGGTATACATCGCCTGATGTGGTGTCACCATCGCTCCAAATTACTAAAATTGGATTTTGAGATTGATTTAAAAAGCCACGATAGGCAGCGAGTACTGCATCAGACAACCGGCTTCCTGGCCAATTATACAATGGCGCTATAGTGTCAATACGATGCATAATACTGGCAGAATCTTGTGTTAATGGGCATGTGATTCGAGCGTCGCCAGCAAACTGAATGATACCCAGTCGATAATTACTTAACTGCTCGGCTAAGCTTCGGGCTTGCTGTTTTGCCACAGCCAATCGATTGGGGGCCATATCCTGAACCATCATACTAGCAGAGCTATCAATAGCGAAATAAATAGCGGGTACTGGGGCTGACTTTGGCGGATGACGCTCGGGCTGTACCCCATAAATAATTAATCCAATGACAAGGCATGCCAACCCCAAACTTTGGGTTAGTAGTGACCCCATGGGCGCCTCCATTGAATCAGCATGCTGATAATTGCAAGTACCGTGCCCAGGCCAATACTAATAACTTGAAATGATTGTTGTCGAGTTTGGTACGCAAGTGTGCTTTTAGGGGATGTTAATGCGTGTAAGGCATCTATTAGAGCCGTTATGTCTTGAGTCTTGCTCAATTTAAACGCGTGCCCCTGGCTAATGTGACTGATGCTATTGAATTCAGTGTCGTTACGATAGGTCGATACAATTGCGTTTTTGGCATTGCGTCGATATAGTTTTTTATAGGTAGGGTTATTAACAATTTGATAGGCACCCGTTGGCGATCCAAAACCAATGGTATCAATGGCGATAGACTGATGCTTGGCAATTTTAGCTAGTTTTATTGGGTCTAATGTGGTTGGGCTATCCAATTGAGACCCGCTGCTTAACAGCACAATGCGTTTGGGACCCTTAATCATACGTAGCCGATGAATCGCCATTGCCAGTGCAAGCCCTACATTGGGGGGAGACCCGACGTCATCGTAGGTTCGGTTGGCAATTGCTTGTTTAACTAAGCTGTGGTCGCGTGTTAGTGGAACAACCGTATGCGGATGCGCGCCTAGCACAATAAGCCCGACACGATCATAGTGATTAGCATTTAGCCAGTCATTTAGGAGTAACTGGGCGTTTTTTAATCGATGCTGAGGCTTGAAATCAATGGTTTGCATAGCATTTGATGTATCAAGAATAATCATAATATTACTACGGACTTGGGTGTGTACGGGGTGATCAACATAATAAACGGGATGAGCAATGCCAACTACAATAAGGGCAAGACTTAGACGAAAAATGAGGGGCATAAGTGTGCGAAGTATGCCCGGTAATGCCACGATGTAATACAATGGTTTTGGCAATATATACGGAGGCCTTCGGCGAGCCATAAAAATTGGGATCAAGGCTAAGAGCCATAGGGGTGACAATAGTTGCCAATAGGCGTAGGGAAATGGCAGTGTATTGGTGGTTAATAATGTACTGGATAACTTGGGTTCTTTCAGGTGTGTCATTGAACTAATATCAACAATTTGGCTAGGGATCACACGGCTTTTTAGATCAATGCTAGGAATAATAACCGGGCCCAATGCAAAGGGTATAAATGTTGCATATAGTGTATTTTGGGTAACAGTAAGCGCTTCAACATGGATCGCGGCACTGAGTGTCTGATGAATAGCGTTCCAAGTATTTTTGGAAACGGAATGCGGCATGTGCGCGGTGTAGTAAATAGGCGTTCCAATTGTTGTGTGAATGGGGTGAATAGTAACGTTTTGTGTAGCGGCATGCACCATAGTGCACGCAAACAACACCCCAAGTATGCGGGTTATGACGACCATTTAGCCACCATTCCGAGCTGCTGACAGGTATAGTTTAAACGCGAGCGATTAATGGATTGAATATGATGGTATCGAGCCCGTAGGTCCGCACTTTGTGTATGAATAATTCGAGACCCAAACCAATGGGTTATTGGATTGGTAACCGATTGCCAGCCAGTATTGGGGCATAAGTAGTCAAAGGAACACTCAATAAACACCGGCGTGATGCAATGGGTTTTGCTTGCCTTTCGCATAAGTGGATAATAATTAGGCTCATTAAAATCAGATAATATCCACGCATCGTGGGGCTCTGTATTCATCCAGTGTTCTAAGCAATTGGACAAACGGGGATAGTGCTTCGCGCGTGCAATATACTGATGTATATCACAATGGGTTTGGGGGGTATGGTACTCCCCAGATACCCACAATCGCACATCGGGATGACTGTCATAAAGCTCGCAGGCCATGGCGGCAATTGCGTCATGTTGGTACGGATCAGTCAGTAGTGGAACGATGCATGCGGGCATTCACGCAGTCAATTGAGTAGTTGTCATTCTAATTGAACAAACTGGATATCGATCGGCGTTGATAATTGCGTCGAATGGCTTCGGCTAATAATGGAGCGGCAGACAGAATTGTCAAATTATCAAATTGCTTATCAGGGCCTAAGTCCATGGTATTGGTAACAATAACTTCTTTAATGGGTGCTACAGATAGTCGTTCAATTGCGGGGCCTGAGAAAACAGGATGCGTGGCAGCCAGGTAGATATCACCACAGCCAGCGGCTTTCAGGGCGTCAATGCCTGAAATAACAGATCCAGCAGTGTCAATCATGTCATCCACCAATAAAATTGTTTTGCCTTTAACATCCCCAATAACATTGGTTATTTTGGCAACCTGTTGCGCAGGCCGTGTCTTGTACATCATAGCCAATGATGCGTGTAGTCGGTCAGATAATCGTTTTGAAAATTTAACTCGGCCAGCATCGGGTGCAACAACAACTAGATTAGACAGTGATTTTTGATTAATGTAATCAGCAATAATCGGCAATGCTGTTAAATGGTCGACGGGTTGAGAGAAAAAGCCTTGAATTTGATCAGAATGCAGATCCATAGTAATGAGTCGGTCAAACCCAATAGCATCCAACAGGTCCGATATTAATCGAGCTGTAATGGGTTCTCGAGGTGCTGATTTCTTGTCTTGGCGACCGTAGGCAAAATGAGGCACGATTAAGTTCACTGATTTTGCAGATGCTCGCTTAAGGGCATCCATTAAAATGAACAATTCCATATAAGCATCATTGGGATTGTTGCCAATCGATTGCAAGACAAAACAATCAAATCCCCGGATACTTTCTTGAATCCGGGCATAATTTTCGCCTCCGCTAAATTTAAACAGTTCAACTAAGCCTTCTTGTATACCGAGTTGATTGGCGATCTCTTTGGCAAGCGTGTGGTTACTGGAACCACAAAAAAACCGCATATTATCTAGCGTGTTCATGGTTTAGGCTGTTGCTAAAACAGGGCCAGCCTGTGTTAATGACTTTGCGATACTAAATCGCTCATACTTTTTAAAGTTTTCAACAAACTGTTTAGCCAAATGCTCACATTGGGATGCAAATGCTTGAGGATCAGACCATGTATTAGCCGGGTTTAAAATATGGCTGTCAACGTTCGTCAATTCTGTTGGGATTGAAAAGTTGAACACACCAAATAGTTCAGTAGGAGCGGTTTCAATGCTGCCATCTAAAATAGAGTTAATAATATTACGTGTGTTGTGTAATGAAATGCGATGACCCACGCCAAAAGCACCCCCTGTCCATCCCGTATTAACTAAATAAGTCCGGCTATTATGCGCGTTGATTTTATCGCCCAATGTTTTGGCGTATGCGGTAGGGTGAAGGGTCAAAAATGGCTTTCCAAAGCAGGTTGAAAAGGTTGATGTGGGCTTAGTAACACCCAACTCAGTACCAGGGATTTTAGCGGTATAACCACTTAAATATTGATACATAGCCTGCTCAGTTGTTAATTTGGACACTGGGGGTAGTACGCCATAAGCATCACAGGTTAAAAAGATTATAATTTCAGGATGGTTGCCCACCGAGCGTGGTGTCACAATATTGTCAATGTGTTGAATGGGATAAGATACGCGAGTGTTCTCTGTTTTACTGCCATCAGTAAAGTCCACAACACCGTTGGTATTTACAACCACATTTTCAAGCAATGCATTTGGACGAATAGCTCGGTAAATATCGGGTTCTTTTTCTTCGGATAGGTCAATAGTTTTTGCGTAGCAACCGCCTTCAAAGTTAAAAATACCATCGGCATCCCAACCATGTTCATCATCACC
>DJIL01000033.1:0-2188 GCA_002433595.1 bacterium UBP8_UBA6595
GTGTGGCTTATTGCGATCAAACTTCTCTTTTGCCATATTGCTACCTCCTAAAGTTTATACACCAGCTGTTGCTTTATTTAGCAACTCTTCAAAAACTGTTTTTGGCACAGGATTATAGGTTGAAAACTTCATACTATAAGTCCCACGGCCCTGTGTGAGTGATCGCAAGCTCGTTGAATACCCAAAAATACACGATAAGGGAACTTCGGCCACAACTTCTTGCAATCCCGATGGTGATGCCCCAATATTGGTGATCTTACCTCGCCGAGAATTTAAATCCGAAATCACATCGCCAATATTTGTTTCAGGGGCTTCAGCCACCACTTCCATAATTGGCTCTAAAATAACAGGTTTTGCTTCTTTAATTGCTTTTTTAACAGCCATGGATCCGGCAATCTGAAACGCAGAATCAGATGAGTCAACTGGGTGATAGGACCCATCCAGTAACGATACTTTAATATCCACAACCGGATAGCCTGCCATAACACCCCCGGTTAGTGCAGCACGAATACCTTTTTCAACTGATGGAATGTATTCCCGTGGAATATTCCCACCTTTCACTTTATCTTCAAATTGAAACCCTTCACCACGAGCCATGGGTTCAATTGTCAAAATAACATGCCCATATTGACCTTTACCCCCTGTTTGCTTCACAAATTTAGATTCGGCTTGCTTAAATTCACTTACAGACTCTCGATACGCAACCTGTGGGTTCCCAATATTTGCTTGAACAGAAAACTCCCGTAACAATCGATCGGTAATAACCTCTAAATGCAATTCACCCATACCCGAAATAATTGTTTGGTTTGTTTCTTGATCGGTTGACACACGAAACGTGGGGTCTTCTTCACTTAATTTTTCAAGTCCAACAGATAACTTTTCTTGATCGTTCTTAGTCTTAGGCTCAATCGCAACAAAAATAACAGGCTCAGGGAAATCAATTGACTCTAGTCGAATTGGTGCTTTGTCATCAGACAATGTATCCCCTGTTCGTGTATTTTTCAATCCAATAACGGCAACAATATCTCCAGCCGAAAGCAATTTAACATCCTCTCGATTATTGGCATGCATTTTGAGTACTCGGCCAATTCGCTCTCGTTTTCCAGATACTGTGTTTTGCAAGTAATTGCCTGGTTCAATTTCACCGGAATAAACACGAATATAGGTCAACTTACCAACATGTGGATCCGTCTGAACTTTAAATGCAAGGGCCGAAAATGGCTCGTTGTAGTCAATTTTTCGTTCTATTGGCTCTTGTGTTTTTGGGTCTTCCCCTTTTATCGAGCCAATATCAGCTGGTGATGGCAAAAAATCAACAACAGCGTCTAAAATAGACTGAACCCCTTTATTCTTGAAGGCTGACCCACAATACACGGGAATTATCTTATCATTTATTGTTAAAATACGTACTGCACGACGAATTTCAGCCTCAGACAACTGACCCGTTTCAAGGTACTTTTCTAAAAGATCATCATCGGCTTCAGAGGCAGATTCCATTAATTTTTCTCTTAATTTAGCTACCAAATCAGACCGAGATGGATCAATATCTTTAATTTCAAATGTGGAGCCATCATCACTGTTGTAGTGCACTTCTTTGTTGCTGATTAAATCCACAATACCTTTAAATTGATCTTCAGCCCCAATCGGATACGCCATAACTACCGGACGCGCACCTAACCGGTCTTCTATCATTGTTACACATTGATCAAAGTTAGCACCTGTACGATCCATTTTATTTATAAAAGCAATTTTTGGAACACCATATTTAACCGATTGTCGCCATACTGTTTCTGTTTGTGGCTGAACACCGGCAACTGAACAAAACACAGCCACCATGCCATCCAAAACACGCAACGACCGTTCAACTTCAACTGTAAAGTCTACGTGACCAGGCGTATCAATAATATTAATATTGGTATCATTCCATGAACACGTTGTTGCCGCAGACGTGATAGTGATACCCCGTTCCTGCTCCTGAACCATCCAGTCCATAATCGCCTCGCCATTATGAACCTCCCCAATTTTGTGTGAGCGCCCGGTGTAAAACAAAATACGCTCTGTCAATGTAGTCTTCCCCGCATCGATATGGGCAGCAATCCCAATGTTTCGAAGATTTTTTAGTTGCTCTGTTTTTGACATAGTTAGTTTACCATCCAAAATGTGAGAAGGCTTTATTTGACTCTGCCAT
>DJIL01000033.1:2506-7798 GCA_002433595.1 bacterium UBP8_UBA6595
TTTGACTCTGCCATTTTATGCACATCTTCTCGTTTCTTGTAGCTCACACCTAATTTACTAAATGCATCAAACAATTCATTGGCCAGACATGTTTGCATATCACCGTTTTTAGAATCGGCAGCAGCAATAATCCAGCGCATGGCCAATGCTTTGCCACGTTTAGGATCTACTGATACCGGTACTTGGTATGTTGATCCCCCCACCCGACGCGACTTGACTTCCATAACGGGAACAATATTACCTAAAGCTTCCTCAAAAGACTCGCGAGGATCTTTGTTTGTTTTTTCAGACAACTGCTGGACAGAGTTGTAAAAAACACGCTCAGCCAACTGTTTTTTTCCATCGCGCATTAGTTTGTTAATAAAGCGCGCCATATCAATAGAGCCATATTTTGCATCTGGCAAAATAGACCGTGTTAAATCTCGTTTTCTTCTAGACACTATTTCTCCTTACCCTTTCTTTGGCCGTTTTGCACCATATCTGGAGCGACCACGTCGCCGACCGTCTACACCGTCACAATCCGCTGTTCCACGAACAACCGTATAATTAACACCTGGAAGATCCGGACGCCTCCCTTTCCGAACCAATACAATTGAATGTTCCTGAATCTTATGACCTTCACCTGGAATTGATGCGGTCACTTCAAACCCGGATGTCAATCGAACACGTGCAACCCGTCGAAGGGCTGAATTTGGTTTTTTTGGCGTTTGAGTTTTAACAATAACACAGACGCCTCGGCGTTGTGGGGCCCCTTTTAGAGGGGATTTATTTTGATCCATACGTTGTCGCTTTCGTTTTCGCTTCTTTCGAATTAATTGATTTGTTGTTGGCATACTACTTCTCCTAATATAAACATAACGTTATTGTGCACATGTTGTCAAAAAAATCATTTTTTTGACAGTTTAACATGATCATAATATGTGGACGCAGGTCCGGCTGGGATTCGCCGCCCAATAATCACACACTCTTTTAAGCCCTCAAGCTCATCGCGCTTACCTTCAACTGCTGTTTCGGCAAGCATTCGAACCGTTTCTTGAAATGAAGCCGCCGACATAAAGCTTTTCGTTTTTAGTGATGCGTTGGTAATCCCTAGCAATTCTTCTTTAACCAAGGCTGGCCGCTTGTTGTCCGCTTCTAGATCATTATTAATACGCTTTAGATCGTCTACATCGATTAATTCATTTGGCAATAACATGCTATCACCCATATCTAAGATCCGGGATTTTCGGGTCATTTGCCGAATAATAATTTCAATATGCTTAGAATTAATAGCAACACCTTGTGATCGATAAACAAGCTGGATTTCTTTTGTCAAATACAACTGAGTTTCGTAAGCGCCCGATATTTCCATCAAGTTTTTAGGATCAATAACGCCTTCGGTTAGCAACATACCTTTTGTAACTCTCTGACCAGAAAACACTTTCAAACGTGTTGAAGGCGATAATTTAAACAACTTTGAGTCGGTGTCATTTTTAACAAGTAAAACTCGAACAAACTCACGCTCTTGAATATCAACCACGCCGTCAAATGGGCTTATAACGGCAGCAACCTTGGGCGACCTTGCCTCAAACAACTCTTCAACACGCGGCAGTCCCTGAACAATATCGGTTGTTTTGGAAGCTTCGCTATCAATTGAGAAATCTCTAAACAGCGCATCCCCGGTTCGTACTTGATCCCCTTTCCCAATAAATAACAAACTACCTTTAACAATTCGGTATGTACTAGCAGCCGCAACAACAATATGAACATCACTTTCAACCGGAGTGACCGATATTACAAGACCCTCAGCTTTAACCACTACTTTGGTGCTTAGCTGCTGGTTCATTTTAACCATTTGACCTTCTTCAATTGATATCTGTGTTTTCGCCGATACAATGTACGTCTCACAGTCTTTTCTATTTACAATATAAACCTCTCCATCTGAAACTGCACGCTTAGCGGACAAGCCTTTTTCTTTCGATTTGATCTGATTAACATCTACATCAAACTTGTAGACTTCGCCATCGCCTTGAGCAAACACATAATGATACATATTATCTGACACAGCTAACACATCGTCTTTTTTAATAGCGCTATCTGGCTTAACGAGTAGTTTTGTACCCGACTTAATCTCATACACCGTTTGTTTTTTGTTTTTTTCAGTAACCGTCAGGACGCCTGAGTTGGTCGCAATCCAATTAATACTATCGGCATCCTCTTGAATACGCTGAACCAGCAAGTTGTCACTAAATGTAACCGTTCCTGTTGTACTTGATTTTACTTCAGTACGGGATGCCTTTCTCAAGTCAACCCCCCCAGTATGAAATGTTCTCATTGTTAACTGTGTGCCCGGCTCACCAATCGATTGTGCCGCGATAATACCCACGGCTTCTCCAACAGCAACCATTCGAATACGCGACAAATCCATTCCATAACATTTTTGACATACACCCGATTCCGCATCACACCGGTACACGTGCCGAACCGCAACGGATTGAGGGTTTATGTCTGCAATTGTCTGAGAAACAATACGATCAATTATTTGCCCTTTTTCAACAACAACCTGTTGATTAGCATCTACAACATCTTCCGCTAAAACACGTCCATATATTTGCTCTTTAAGTGGGACGATTTCTTCCCCTTGGTCATCTAAAATTCGAGACAAGCGTACCGATTGCTTAGTTCCGCAATCTTCCATTGTCACAATGACATCTTGAACAACATCTACCAGTCGGCGTGTTAGATACCCGGAGTCTGCTGTACGCAATGCTGTATCAACAAGCCCTTTTCTAGCACCATAGCAAGCATTAAAGTATTCCGTCAGACGCAACCCTTCTTTAAAGTTAGATGTAATTGGTATTTCCAAAATACGCCCTTGCGAATCCGACATTAAGCCTCTCATACCGGATAACTGACGCACTTGGTCCATGTTCCCTCGAGCCCCAGAATTTGCCATAATATATACGTTGTTTAAATACCCAAGTCCTGTTGACAATGAGTCCGAAATTTCTGCTGTAACACCCCGCCATGTATCAATAACTCGCAAATTCTTTTCACGTTCTGTAATTTTATTTGCATGCCAGTCATCATATAATTTTTTAACATCTTGATGCCCTTTTTCAATTAAGTGACTCTTTTGTGTAGGAATCTTCAAATCCGATACTGAGATTGAAATGCCCGATAGTGTTGAGTACTTAAATCCAATTGTTTTAATGTGATCGGATAAAGCGGCAGTCAATCGGTTGCCATAATTTACAAACCAGTTATAGATTAAATCCGCCAACTGTTTTTTTCCAATTACTTCATTAATATAATCAGAAACCGTAATACTATAGTGCCCCAATACATCTCGAACTGCTTGATTGAATATAATTCGACCAACTGATGTTTCGTATCGATTCCCTGAATCGTTTAAAATGATTTTAGCTTGAATATTCACAAAGCCTGACTCCCAAGCACGAATAGCCTCCTCAAAGCTAGAAAAATACTTTCCTGCACCCAATGTTTCTTCTTGGTTAATAACCGTTAAAAAATAACAACCCAATACCATATCCTGACTTGGGGTAATAATGGCTTGGCCCGTTGATGGTGACAAGACATTATTGGTTGCCATAATTAGCAAACGAGTTTCAGTTTGCGCTTCGACAGATAAGGGAACGTGAACGGCCATCTGGTCGCCATCAAAGTCTGCATTAAAAGCTGTACATACTAAAGGGTGTACCTGAATAGCGCTTCCCTCTACTAAAACTGGCTCAAATGCCTGAATTCCCAAGCGATGCAACGTTGGTGCTCGGTTTAATAGAACAGGGTAACCTAAAATAACAGATTCCAAAACATCCCAAATAACAATATCTCGCAATTCAATCATGCGTTTGGCTGCCTTCACATTTAAGGCCTTTTCTTTAGCAATCAACTTGTGAATCAACATAGGCTTAAATAGCTCAACAGCCATCTCTTTAGGCAATCCACATTGATGGAACTTAAGATTTGGTCCCACCACAATAACAGAACGCCCAGAGTAGTCCACCCGTTTACCCAATAAGTTTTGCCGAAAACGCCCCTGCTTACCTTCAAGAATGCTAGACAAAGATTTCAATGGACGGCCATTCGCTCCATTAATTGATCGTCCACGTTTACCGTTAGCAATTAAACTATCTACGGACTCTTGCAGCATCCGCTTCTCATTGCTGACAATCATCTCTGGCGCACCAATCATTAATAGACGTTTTAATCGGTTATTTCGGTTAACTACTCGCCGATACAAGTCATTTAAATCGGAAGTTGCAAATCGCCCCCCTTCCAATTGAACCATCGGGCGTAGGTCTGGAGGCATTACTGGCAATGCCTCTAAAATCATCCACTCCGGACGATTATTGGCGGCTAGCATTGCCTCAACAATACGCAAGCGCTTAATCACTTTTAAACGCTTCTGACCTTTTTCAACCGCCAACTGTTCACGAATTGATTTGACTTCTTCTTCTAAAACTATCTCTGACAGTATTTTTTTAATGGCTGAAGCACCCATTTCAGCTTTAAATTGATTGGGATATTCTTCCATTAAATCTGCATATTCACGAATAGACAGGATTTGCTTAAATGAAACAATGCCATCTAAGGCCGGGTCAGCTTGCGTAACAATGTAAGAATCATAATAAATAACCTCTTCAAGACTACGTGCGCTAATGTTAATTAGCAAACTCATATAGCTAGTTCCGCCCTTGAAAAACCATACATGGGCAACATCTGCTGCCAATTGTATGTGCCCCATACGCTCACGACGCACCTTTGAATTGGTAACTTCAACCCCACATCGTTCGCATACAATACCACGATATCGAATACGTCGATATTTCCCACACGAACACTCCCAGTCTTTAACGGGACCAAATACTTTCTCACAAAAAAGCCCTTTTCGTTCTGGCTTAAATGTTCGATAGTTAATTGTTTCTGGTTTTTCAACCTCTCCGTACGACCAATATAAAATTCGTTCCGGAGAAGCAATCCCCATTACCAATGCTTCAAAATCATTTGGATCTTTAATAATCATGTCAGCTCCTTCACCCAATTAACGCGTGTCAATTTCATCTTCACTTTTCCCAACAATACGCACGTCCAATCCCAAGGAACGCATTTCTTTCATCAATACACAGAACGACTCTGGCGCACCCGGTTCAATCATTGGTAGACCTTGAATTAAACACCGATAGGCTTCGGTTCGGCCAACTAAATCGTCTGACTTTAACGTCAGTATCTCTTGCAATGTATACGCTGCTCCATAGGCTTCAAGTGCCCATACTTCCATTTCCCCAAATC
>DJIL01000033.1:8132-27838 GCA_002433595.1 bacterium UBP8_UBA6595
TGAGCTTTACCGCCCAATGGTTGCTGAGTAACCAATGAGTATGGACCGGTTGATCGTGCGTGTATTTTATCTTCAACCAAGTGAATCAGTTTGAGCATATACATATACCCAACCGTTACCTCGCGTTCCAATTTAATACCTGTCCGACCATCTCTTAAGGCTATTTTTCCATTTATATTAATCCAATCACAACCCGATTGTTTAGCCGCTAATGTTAGTCTCTTTTCTACTTGTTGTACGGATTCATCCTTACCGGCAACCTCATCAAACTGTTGCGCTTCGTATGCCTCGCCTAGAAAATGAGCGGATAATCCGAGCATTGTTTCAAACAACTGTCCTACATTCATACGTGATGGAACGCCTAATGGGTTCAATATAATATCAACAGGCTGACCATTTGGCAAAAACGGCATATCTTCTTCTGGAAGCACAATGGAAACAACCCCTTTATTCCCATGTCGCCCTGCCATTTTATCACCAATTGACACTTTTCTAGACTGTGCAATGTAAATTCGAACAACGGTATTAACACTGGGTGATAAATTTGCAGAATCATCTTTAGAGAATACTTTAACACCCACAACCTTTCCGTATTCACCCGATGATACTCGCAACGAACTGTCTCGAACATCTCGTGCTTTTTCCCCAAAAATAGCGCGCAACAACTTCTCTTCTGCTGGCGGCTCTGTTTCACCTTTTGGCGTGATTTTACCTACTAAAATATCCCCAGATTTCACAACTGAACCCACACGAACAATCCCATCTTCGTCTAAATATCGAAGCGCTGAATCAGACACGTTAGGGATATCTCGTGTGATTTCTTCTGGGCCCAACTTTGTAGCTCGAACATCTACTTCATACTTATGAATATGAACAGATGTAAACACATCTTCTTTAACCAATCGCTCTGAAACAACAATCGCATCCTCGAAGTTATATCCATCCCATGTTAAAAATGCAACACACACATTACGACCCAACGATAGCTCTGCGTTGCATGACGACGGCCCGTCTGCAATCATGTCTCCGACTTTAACTGAGTCACCCACACGAACAATTGGTTTTTGGTTTTTACAAGTATCTTGATTTGAACGCTGGTATTTCCGCAACGCATATACTTCAGAATCCGATTTTCCTTTTACAACAATTTTATCGGCTGAGGCATATGAAACGACACCATTGGCTTTAGCAACCATACCGCTACCGGCGTCTCGGGCAACTATTTTTTCCATACCGGTACCTACATATGGCGCTTCTGTAAACATCAAGGGAACAGCTTGGCGTTGCATATTGGCCCCCATTAATGCACGGTTTGCGTCATTGTGCTCTAAAAATGGAATTAATCCACACGAAACACTGACTAACTGTTTAGGAGAAACCCCAATGTATTCAACCGCATCGGCATTAACGTATGCAATATTTCGGTCCCTACGAACAACGCATGAGTCACTTGTCAACACGCCGTTTTCACTCGGAGTATCCCATGGTGCTACATTAAACTTATCTTCTTGATCCGCTGATAAATACTCGACAACATCTGAAATCTTTGCGTTTTCAACTTGGTAATAAGGCGTTTCAATAAAGCCATACTTATTTAGTCGTGCATATGTCGACAATGGACCAATCAACCCTGCATTAGGCCCTTCTGGAGTTTCAATTGGGCAAATACGTCCATAATGTGATGGATGAATATCTCGAACATCAAAACCCGCACGATCTTTACTCAAACCGCCGGGACCCAAAGCGGATAATCGTCGGCGATGCGCAATTTCTGCTAATGGATTAATCTGATCCATAAACTGAGACATTTGGGATGTCCCAAAAAACTCACGCATAATCGCAACCAATGGACGAACATTAATTAGCTTTTGTGGCGTTAGGCCTTCACCTTTTAACACCATTTGCTCTCGAATCAACCGCTCTAATCGAACAAGCCCGACACGAAACTGCTTTTGCAACTGATCACCCACTGAACGAACTCGCCGGCTCCCCAAGTGATCAATATCATCAAACCCATCGCCTTTGTCCACTAGAACCAACAATTCATTAACAACATTCCAAATATCTTCATGCGTTAAAACCATTGAATCTGTTGTTGTTCCAAACCGGCTATTAATCTTATACCGGCCAACCTCCCCCAAATCATATTTAGATTCATCAAAAAATAAACCATTAATCATAACTCGAGCGCCATCCAACGTGACTGGATCGCCCGGTCGAAGCCGTCGATACACCTCAATTAGCGCCTCTTCTTCCGACAACTCTGATTCGCTGTTGGCTATGTTATACTCAACCAATTGATGGTTCTTTGTTTTTTCTAGCACATCCTTATTTGAAAAACCCAACGCATTTAAAAACACAACCATCGGTATTCGACGCGTTTTGTTTACACACACCATAAGGTTTTTCTTGTAATCTAGTTCGAACTCTAACCAGCTACCCCGATTGGTAACAATGGTTGAAACATATGAAAAAAATTGAACCGACGTGTTGGTTACTTTCTTTCGATAATAAACGCCCGGCGATCGTACAAATTGACTAACAACAACACGTTCAGCCCCATTAATCAGAAAGGTGCCGTACTCAGTAATAATAGGAATATCTCCCATAAATACACGCCGCTCTTGCACCTCTCCTGTTTCATGATTAATTAGCCGCACGTCCGCACGCAATGGCGCACTGTATGTAGTTTCATGATCTTTACATTCAAAATATGTTTTTTGAGGTTCATTGAATTCATAAGTCCCCAGGAATTCAAATGTCATTTTTTTATTAGATGAAACTATTGGCGAAATTGACAAAAGCTCATTTTTAATGCCTTCTGAAGAAAAATGATTAAAAGAATTAACCTGGACTTCTACAAGTCCAGGTATTAGTTCTTTGTCGTTAGCGATTGACGATCGTAATGGCGTCCGAGTTCTAGATTTTTGCACTATTTAATGCTCCCACTTAATTTAAAATTAAAACAATTTTATTCGAAAGAAACCTCTCCACCTTCTGCTTCTAGAACAGTTTTGATCTTATCTGCATCTTCTTGACTTACGCCCTCTTTAATTGTTTTTGGAAGGTTATCAACAACATCTTTTGCTTCTTTTAACCCTAACTCAGTGACTTCACGCAGTGCTTTCAGAACCTTAATTTTCTTGTCGCCACAAGATTTCAAGACAACATTTACAGAGTCTTTCTTCTCTTCAGCTGCACCATCCGCAGCACCTGCAGCGCCAGCCAAAGGAGCGGCTACAGCAGCCGGGGCGGCTACAACGCCAAACTTGTCTTCTAAAGCCTTGACTAGGTCCGCTAACTCTAATACCGTCATGGCTTCAATGGACCCAATTACATTTTGTGCAGTTTCTGACAATACAACCGTATCATTTTTTACTTCTTCAGTCATTTTTAATTCTCCTTTGTTTCTTTAATTGACTCTAAAACATACGCTAACTTTAGCAATGGGGTCTTCAACCGAAGAACCAGCCCACTGATTGGGGATGCGATTAGCTGGACTGCTTGTGCAACCAGAACTTCTCGCGATGGTAGTTGAGCCAAAGACTCAATCACATCAACTGATACAACACGATTTTCAAAAACACCTCCTTTAACACAAATGCCGTCTTTCTCTTTCACATAATTATGGACTACTTTAGCCACTGCCGAAGGGTCTTCTTCAGATTGAATATATCCAATCTGGCCTTCTAGCAATGTCTCTAGCTCAGAATGCTCTGGAAATGCAACAGCTACTAAACGGTTTTTATACACACTAAATGTGGCACCCGATGTCTTTAAATCCCGTCGAAAACTTGTTAAGTCTGAAACCGACAATCCTTTATACTCCATAAAAACAACCAGCTGAGCGGATGCGAACGTGTCATGAATTTTAGCCAACTGGGCGTCTTTCTTTTCTTTTGTTATTGCCATATTATCGCTCCTTCCACTTTGACTCTAATGTCTCAATGAATACCGATGGACCCATGGTAGAACATAGGGCTATTGATTGCATATAAGTACCTTTAGACTTTGCGGGCTTTGCTTTACTAATTGTTTGATGAATTGTAGAGAAATTATCATACAGTTGTTCAGCACTAAATGAACACTTACCAATAATCACATGAATTAAGCCTTGCTTATCATTCCGGTACTCAATTTTCCCAGACTTAAATTCTTTAACAACCGAACCCACATCTTTTGTAACCGTTCCGCTTTTCGGATTTGGCATTAGCCCCTTTGAGCCCAACACTTTACCCAATTTCCCTAACTTTCTCATAACATCTGGCGTTGCAATTAATAAGTCAAACCCTAACCAGCCAGACTGTATTTTTTCAATTAAGTCATCATCGCCTACATAATCAGCACCCGCTAGTTGTGCATCACTATGATACGACTCTGGCGCAAGCACCGCAATTGTCAAAGACCGACCAGAACCATGTGGCAGCACAAGTGTACCCCGAAGCTGCTGATCCGCATGTCGCGGGTCAATTCCCAATTTAAAATGAACCTCAACAGTCTCATCGAACTTAGCAAATGATGCTTCTTTTATTTTTTTCAAGGCGTCCAGTGGTGATGTAACACCGGCCTCTTTAACCGCATCGACTGATGCTTTATATGCTTTTGAGCGCTTCACTCTGCCACCTCCACGCCCATGCTTCGGGCAGTTCCTTTAATAATCTCCGCCGCCGCATCATCATCATTGGCATTCAAATCAATTCGTTTAATCTCAACAATTTTCATAATTTGCTCAGCGCTCAACTTGCCCACCTTATTTCTGTTAGGCTCAGGAGACCCTTTTCCAATACCCAATTCTTTCAAAATCAAGCCACTAACCGGCGGTGTCTTTAATTTAAATGTAAATGACTTATCTGACTTAACATAAATTTCAACGGGAATAATGTTCCCGGTATCAGCCTGATCGGCAGTTGCCGCATTGTATGCCTTACAAAATTCCATAATATTTACACCATGCTGACCTAAAGCAGGGCCAAGCGGGGGTGCTGGGGTTGCTTTTCCAGCAACAATCTGTAATTTAATAACAACTTTAATCTGCTTTTTATCTGACATTTTAATTTCCTTTATACAACACGTTCAACTTGATCAAACCCAAGCTCAACAGGTGTTTCGCGACCAAACACTGAAATCATCGCTTTAACGCGTGATTTCTCTGCATACACTTCCTTCACTACTCCAGAATATCCCCGGAATGGACCCGCTGTTACCTTAATAGTATCCAGTGCAGAAAAGTCCACTTCAATTTTCTTAGTGTTATCGCCAATCTTATATAACACTTTTAAAATATCCGATTCAATAACGGGTGATGGCCCGTTTCCTGTTCCAATAAATCGGCCAACATGTGGCACTCGCTGAAACTCATACGATACGAACTCGTCCATAACAGCTTCCACAAAAACATAACCCGGATAAATTTTAACTGTTTTTTCAACCCGCTTACTGTCTTTAATTTCAATAAAGTCTTCTTCCGGAACTAGAATTCGAAATACACGAGTTTGAAGACTTTTCTCTTCGACTAGTTGCTGCAAATAAACTTGAACTTTGTATTCACAACCCGATAGCACTTGTAAGATATACCAAGAAGCACCATGCTTCTCGCCATCTGTGTGATCCTCGACTGCTTCAACCTCTTCCACAATGCTGTTGTTGTTTAACTCTTCTTCCATTTTGTTTTTCAAAACCTTTTTCTATTTTAAATATAAAGTCACTAAAATACCAAGAATGACTATTCTACAACAAAACTACGAATTTTGAAAGGGCAAAATCAAAAGCAGATATTAACGCAATACTAACAAACACACAAACCAATACCAAAGATACCGATTTTGCGGCTACTTTTCTAGATGGCCATACGACTTTTTTAAACTCACTTTTAGCTTCAATCCAAAAAAAGGAACGCTTGGATGAGAGTCGCTTGGATACTGCATGTGTTTTTATATTTTTTTTAGACATTGAGGTTTTCTTCCATAATTATAAATGATTTTACTTTGATACTTTTAATACTTTATTCTTAATAATTAACCGGTTACTCGACACGATTTCTATTAGGCTTGGCAGGCCTGGACGGATTCGAACCGACAACATTCGGTTTTGGAGACCGACGCTCTACCAATTGGAGCTACAGACCTATCTGTTTACTAACTGTATGTCTTAGATTTGTATTATTTTTAACACAAAGTTAAGATAATCGATAATTGCACATAAAACAGACGCATGTCAAGCGACAAAAAACTCATTCCTATCTCATTTTTGATACGCTGTTTATTAATGTGAGTTAACGCGAAAAATAAATAGTGTTATTTTTTAACTATTGTCAAATTATTATATTTATCGATACAATTACAATTGAGTCGAATTAAGCTATGTGCTTAAAATTATTTATATAGTGCAGCCAAACACTATGCTTTATTCGTCGATTATATATAAAAGCAAGAGGTTTTTTGACACATAACTTATGAAAACACGAATTCGTTTTATGCTTTCTTTCGTTTTTAGACGCAGTCAAACTGTGATTTACATTAAAATACGGTGGAGCGAAGCGCCCGTACCTATTGAAAAAGAAGCCTTTCTATCCTTTTTGTACAAGCATGAATCTGATCTAGATGATGATGACATCAAGTTCTCGTTTTTACTTAGCAAAATTATTAAACCAGCGCAACGAAATGGAAAACCGTGCGCTATGATTGATCAGCCAACCGATCAGCGACTCCTTTTCAAACACCTTTATGAAAACAAAGTCACAGCTTACTGGCGAAATAAAAATATTGAATCTGAGCTTGTCTTTTCCAATCAATTGCCTATTAGCATTCATTTAAATCATCAAAACTCCGCTTTGTGCTGCGAAATGAAAGGCTGGTCTCAGTTTGCCAATGACCCCTATCTTAGCGTGGTCATTTACGACAAACCCGATATCACATTTTTCTGTAATGGAACCGTTGTTTTAGAAACATCTATGCATTTGGTCTTGTTTTTGATCAAGTTTCTAACAAAGCAGCGCCAATACCTCTATAATAACGATGCCTTTTCACTCATTGAACAAGTCTACAAACCCCATGCTCATAGTTTGAATTGGGTCGTTAATGTGGATGTTAATTCATTTAAGCTGGATCATATGGCACCAAAGCCCCACTTAACATTAACCATGGCCGATAAAACCCTAACTCCGATTTTAAAATATAGCTACAATGAAACACTTGTTGACCCTCAAGATGACCCAAAAACCAGCGATTCCAAAGTAAAGAAAGCAACCGTCTCGCGTCAATTTGATATCGAGAAAAATCATCAAGATCGACTAATGGCTATATTTATTGAAACAGAGGTTCCATTTCTACTAGACACCCCCAGTGCTATTCGTGATTTTATGGATAAAGTCATACCCTTATTGGAGTCTGAAAATTGGATTATCGAATCTCATTTGGAGGAGATGACATTTGACGATACGCCTCTGTCATTGGAATTTATGTTAGAGCAAGATAAAAAAAACAAATGGTTCCAGTATAAACCGTCATGCAAAATTATGGACGAGGAATTCGCACTGCATGAAATTGCTACCATGATGGTAGAAAATCAGGGGTATATTTCCACAAAACAGGGGTATATTAAATTATCTAAAAAAACGCAATCCGATTTGCACACACTAACCGACATGGGGGCATTAACTGGAACCACTCAATTTAGCAAATCTGAAGTGTCCGCCCTAATTTCACAAACAGCCACCATTGGTGCTGACCACACCAGCGACGTACTAATTAAAAAGATTAATACCTTACAAACTATGGCTGACATTTCTACTGGCGATGCCTTTAATGGAACATTACGCGATTACCAACAATTTGGCTTGAATTGGATCCACTATTTATATACCAACCAATTTGGGGGAGTCCTTGCCGATGACATGGGTTTGGGTAAAACAATTCAAACACTGGCTTTTATTAGCCAACTCGATAGTAAACGCCCCCATTTAGTCATCGGGCCTACCAATGTAATTTACAACTGGTCTGAAGAAATTAAAAAGTTTTTACCCAAATACAAAGCACTGATTTACACAGGCTCTGAACGCCACAAATCAGTAAAATCAATTAATCGATACGATATTGTTATTACATCATTTGGTATTGTCAAAAATGATATTGACTATCTGAGTTCCATTGATTTTAATTGCGTCTTAGTCGACGAAGCTCAGTATATTAAAAATCCATCAACAAAGCTATCCAAAGCGATTAAAACCCTACACGGCAACTTTCGATTGGCAATGACCGGAACCCCTATTGAAAACAACATTCAAGACTTATGGAATTTATTTGATTTTGTACTACCCAATTATTTGGGTACATTAAGTCAATTTGAGCAGGCATTTAAAACCAATAAAGCTAAACAAATTAAAATCAAAGCCAGCCCCTTTATTTTGCGGCGCGAAAAACAAGAAGTGCTTGACTCTCTACCTGAAAAAACTGAAATTATTTTAAAATGCCCGTTGTCTGAACCCCAACAACAGCTTTACCAAACCGTTTTAAAAACTGTTAAGCAAGGCATTCGTACTTACGATGGGAAATCCAGTTACTTAAATATGTTAAGCGCTTTGTTAAAATTACGACAAGTTTGTATTCACCCAGGCTTACTATCAGAATTTAGCCAGCGCAATATTGAATCTGCTAAATTTGATTTAGGCAAGCAATACATCCAAGATATTTTAGCTGAAGGTCATAAACTTGTAGTGTTTAGTCAATTTACAAAAATGTTAGATTTTATTCAAGAATGGCTCATTACTATAGGCCTGCCATTTGAACGTATTGACGGAACCGTAACCGGAAAAAACCGCAATGATGCCGTCCAACGATTCCAAACCACAGAAGACCCTACTGTGTTTTTAATTTCCTTAAAAGCCGGTGGCGTAGGGATTAACCTAACGGCGGCTGATTATGTAATTCACTTTGACCCTTGGTGGAACCCAGCTGCCGAGTCTCAGGCAACCGATCGCGTACATCGCATGGGCCAAAAAAATAAAGTGATTATTTATAAACTTATTACAGAGGGAACAATCGAAGAGAAGATATTAGAATTACAAGAAGAAAAACGCAACTTACTCAATCAAATTGTTAATACGGATGCAGCAACTGAAAAAATAATCGATATTCATGAAATTGAAAAAGTATTGTTGACATAGTGTGCCGTGTTTAGTAGGATCTAACTACTTATGTTAAAATCATCGAATCCAGCATTAACAAACCGTGCCTTTAAGCACTTACCGCATACCGCCACTCGAGCCATGACATTGCCCGGAACTGTTCAAAAAACAGGTGTTCTACTATTGCTATTAATCGTATCTGGGTATTGGAGTTGGGGAAACCCTGCCGTTGGTGCATTGGCCGGATTTGGTGCCATTGGGGGGGTTATACTTGCGCTTATTACTATATTTAAAAAACATTGGGCGCCCATTACAGCCCCACTATACGCCGTCTTTCAAGGGCTTTTTTTAGGGGCAACATCCGCCTTATTTGAAGCCAACTACCCAGGCATTGTTATTCAAGCTGTTGCTTTAACTGCAGGGACACTATTTGCCTTACTGGGCGCCTATCAATCCGGTTTAATACGGGCGACTGAAAATTTTAAATTAGGTATTGTTGCTGCAACGGGTGGTGTTTGTATTGTTTATTTACTTCAATTTATGCTTGGTTTTTTTGGTGTGTCCTTTTTAAGCACCTCCGGCCCCTTTAGTATTGTATTTAGTTTAGTTGTTGTCAGTATTGCTGCATTAAATTTAGTCATGGATTTTGATTTTATTGAGCAAGGCGTCGCACACGGGGCTCCCGATTATATGGAATGGTTTGGAGCTTTTGGGCTAATGGTAACCTTAATATGGCTGTACATTGAAATACTTCGACTATTAGCCAAGCTTAGAAGTCAGGATTAGATTCGTTTATAATTCCCCCCAAATATTTGAGTATTCGCTGAGCGGCATTTCCGTCCCCATACACCGATTTTTCTTGAGCCATTATACGATATCGATCTGAATTGTTTAGCAATTTAACAACCATCTGACTCAGTGTTCCGGATGATACGCAGTGTGCCTGCCCCGATTGAATACCCTGAATTCGCTCTGTGGTGTTGCGAAACACAAGCACTGGCTTACCCAATATGGGCGCTTCTTCCTGAATGCCCCCCGAATCGGTAATAATAATATCAGAGGCCTGCATCAACTGAATGAATTGCGGATACAGGATTGGGGGCATAATAAAAATTGATGAGTGCTCCCCCAAAAACTCATGCGCTTTAGCCTGAAGGGTTGGGTTTGCATGGCATACAAATACAATTTGAACCGGCTGTGTGCACACCAGCATCTTTAACTCATCGCACAGCCGACGCATGCCGGACCCCCAGTTTTCGCGCCGATGGCAGGTAACGACAATCGTTTGTTTGTCCGGCGATAGGCTCGGAAGGCGCGCGTCACCACTATACGTATTTTGAATCTGTCGAACCGCATCAACAACCGTATTGCCCACAGTTACAATATGCTTGGAAATGCCGGATTGGTATAAGTTATTAGCATCGTGTTCCGTCGGCGCAAAATGAACAGTAGCCAGTTGCGCAATGAGTCGTCGATTAATTTCTTCTGGAAATGGTTCCCGAATACTACCGGAACGAAGGCCCGCTTCCACATGCACAACCGGAATTTCATGATAAAACGCTGATAGTGCCCCACATAAGGTACTGGTTGTGTCCCCTTGAACGACACAAAAGTCTGGTTGTTCGTTAAGCATAATAGGCTTCAGATTTTCAATTACCTGCGCACTGAGCAATGATAGGTCACCGTGTGTATCCTTCAAACTAAGCTGCGTATGAATCATTATATTCAACGCGGATGCCAATGGTATGACTAAATCCGGATGCTGCCCCGTAAAGCATACATGGAGCTGAGTGTCTGAGGAATCATTGGCCAGCGTAATAATTGGCGCCAATTTAATTAGCTCAGGACGGGTACCAAATACAATAAGCAGCTTCATCCCACGCTATCTCGGCTTATACTCACGCTCAAGGTCCCGGTTGATCGCTTTTTGTTTGAGATCATCGCGTTTATCCACTAATTTTTTAGACTGTACAAGCCCCAGCTCTAATTTAACGCGTTGCCGAACCCAGTACACACGCAACGGAACAACCGTTAGCCGCTTTTGCGCGACCTTAGCCATGAGTTGGTTAATTTGTCGGCGGTGAAGCATGAGCTTGCGATCGCGCAATGGATCGGGGTTCATATGACCGGCATGTTCATAGGGTTTAATATGGCACCCAACTAACCATATTTCCTGTTGAATAATAGTCGCATAGCTTTCTGCAATACTCATATGCCCATTGCGAATCGATTTAACTTCACACCCACTCAACACAATACCCGCTTCATATGTGTCTAAAACTGTGTAATTAAAGTATGCTTTCTTGTTATTAGCGATATGCGCTGTGGTGCCACTTTTATTATTTGCCATTATTTTCCTTAATTCAAAAGTACACTAGAGACTTTACCAATTGCAAGCGAATGACTTACAATAGGGGTATTATGGCTCAAATTTTAGTCACCGGCGCTGCCGGTTTTATTGGATCGCATGTATGCGACTATTTTTTGAGTTCTGGGCATTCCGTTATTGGTCTTGATAACTTTAATGATTACTATGACCCAAAAATTAAACAAAAAAACTGTACTGAATTATCCAATCAGCATACTAAATTTCTGTGTATTCGAGGTGATATCCGAGACGCCAGTGCTGTTGCCACTGCATTTAGCCATGGGCCTATTCATACTGTAATCCATTTAGCCGCTATGGCGGGTGTTCGCCCATCGTTGAACGACCCTGCCCTTTACCAAGATGTTAACCTCACCGGTACCATGACATTGTTTGAAGCTGCGCGTACCCACGGTGTAGAAAAGATTCTATTTGCATCATCATCCTCTGTGTATGGCAATAATCAAAAAGTACCCTTTGCTGAAACGGATCCGGTAGATCATCCAATATCCCCCTATGCCGCAACAAAAAAAGCGGGTGAGCTTCTCGCCTACACCTACCATCACTTATATCAGATTCCAATTGCCTGTTTGCGATTTTTCACGGTATATGGTCCAAGACAGCGCCCCGAAATGGCTATTCATAAGTTTGCACAATCGATTCTGTCAGGTATCCCTATTAACGTCTACAATCATGGTCACTGCGAACGCGATTACACGTATATTGATGATATTGTATCGGGTATTGTTGCACTATGGAAAGCTGATTATAGCTATGACATTGTGAATTTGGGGAACTCCCATACCATTTCAACATTGAATTTAATTAAAAAAATAGAAAGCCGTATTGGGCGACCCGCACTATTAAATTTAATGCCGGCTCAACCGGGTGATGTTGATAAAACCTATGCCAACATTAGTCATGCAAAAACAACTTATGGATACACCCCCACAACCAATTTAGATGAGGGGCTTACAACCTTCATTAATTGGTTAAGGGAAAACTCCCCCGAGGTCTCCGTATGAATCATATTTTAGTCACCGGTGGCGCCGGATTTATTGGTAGCAATTTCATTCATTATTTAGCCAAGTATTATGGGGCCGATGTTACTATTCACAATGTCGATGCCTTAACCTATGCAGGGAATTTAGCAAATTTAGACAACTTAGCCGCTACCAATTATCATTTTCATCATGTGTCAATTACGGATCGTGATGGCTTGAATCGTGTCTTTAGGCATCCGATTGACTGCGTGGTTCATTTTGCAGCTGAATCTCATGTTGATCGCAGTATTCATGACAGCGGACCGTTTATGACAACCAACGTTTTAGGTACCCAATGCTTATTGGATGTTGCTATGGCCCACTCTGTCAAACAGTTCATTCATGTTTCCACGGATGAAGTTTATGGATCAACCCAAACGGGCTATTTTACTGAAACAAGCCCTCTAAACCCTAGCAGTCCTTATGCAGCCAGTAAAACAAGTTCCGATTTGGTTGCCTTAGCCTACTACAAAACATTTGGATTTCCAGTTCGTGTTACTCGGTGCTCCAATAACTATGGTCCGTTTCAATTTCCAGAGAAGCTAATTCCTCTAATGATTAACCGTGCTTTGGCCAATCAACCATTACCTGTGTACGGAAACGGCAGCAATGTTCGGGATTGGCTTCATGTGACCGACCATTGTCGCGCCATTCATGCAATTATGACATCCGGCAGTGACGGTGAAATTTATAATATTGGGGGGCATGGAGAGCGGGATAACTTAGCAATTGTAAATACTATTTTGTCGGCATTAAATAAGCCCCAATCACTGATTAATTTTGTAGCTGATCGACTTGGGCATGACTGGCGATATGCCATTGATTATACTAAAATTCAACGGGACTGCAACTGGTCCCCCAGTATTGATTTTGAATTTGGCATTCAGCAAACCATTAATTGGTATCAAACGAATACCGCATGGTTGGATACAACCGGAGCACACGCATGACAAAAACTAAAGGTATTATTTTAGCTGGCGGCAGTGGATCCCGCCTGTATCCACTGACTAAAGTGACCAATAAGCATTTACTTCCGGTTGGAAACAAACCAATGATCTATCACAGCATTCATAAATTAACACAAGCCGGCATTACTGATATTTTAATAATATCTGGGACTGATCACTTGGGCTCTATTGTTAGCCTATTGGGTTCTGGTTCTGAATTCGGCTGCGCGCTAACCTACCGAGTGCAAGACGAAGCCGGCGGCATTGCACAAGCTTTAGGTATTGCTGAGCCTTTTGTGAATGGCGGGCGTTGTGTAGTTATTTTAGGCGACAATATTTTTGAACGTCCACTCGGTTCATTTGTTTCAGCGTTTGATGCTCAGCCCTGTGGGGCCCGATTACTTCTAATTGAGCATGAAAATCCCCATCGTTTTGGCGTGGCTACATTGGGCGATAACCAAAAATTATTAACTATTGTTGAAAAACCAAAAACCCCAGACTCAAACTGTATCGTTACCGGAATTTATGCCTATGACTCCGTTGTATTTGACTATGTTCGAGCCTGCTCACCATCGAAACGCAATGAATTAGAGATTACAGACGTCAATAACTTATACATTCAAGATGGGACCTGTTACTACGATATTTTATCCGGATGGTGGTCTGATGCTGGAACCTTTGAATCCTTGCACCATGCCTCTCAATTAATTCAAGACAATCCTATTCATTAACATTGAGTAACAAAGCGCATCAATTGTGGGGCGTTTTATATATGCTCTTATTTTCCGCAACATTGCCCCTAACTGATGTATGGGTTCGTTGGCTCACACCAACTATTGGCATTGCACAAATTATTGTTATTCGAAGCATGGTCATGATGGTTGCCATGGGTGCCTTATCCTGGGTGAATCGAGAGTCATTATGGCCCACTCAGCATTGGGCATTGCATGGAATTCGTAACATAACATTCGTACTGGCTGTCTTTTTATGGTTTTTTATTTTAGACTATGCTCCGTTATCTGATCTATATGCCATTGGATTTACGTCCCCTATTTTTGCCTCTATTGGGTCTGTATTTGCTCTAAACGAGCGTTTGTCTTTTCGAAAATGTATAGGCTTATTGGGCGGCATTATTGGTACGCTATTCGTTATTCAACCGGGTTTTGACACTATAAATCCGTATTTAATTTTGGCTGTTTTATGTTCTGTATTATGGGCAATTGCTATGATTGCCACTAAAAAACTAGCCAGCTCCGAATCCCCAACCCAGCTAGCTACATCAATATTTGTAAGCTTTATTCCAGTTACGCTTGTGCCCAGTATAACCCAATGGGTGATGCCCTCAGGGGTTCAATGGCTCTTACTCATCAGCTTATCCATGACAACATTAATCAGTCACTTTCTATTAGCTTGGAGTTATCAACGAGCGCCATTAACGTATTTGGCCCCCGTCGAATTTAGTACCGTTATTTTTTCATTTTTATTTGGTTGGGTCTTTTTTAATGAACCTATACTCTGGACAACTGGAATTGGCAGTCTATTAATTGGGGCAAGCGCGCTGTATACAATGTTGGAAGGTTAGCCGTTAGCCTAATGTGTCCACTACAATCGTCACCGCACAGCACCTGGATGTATCCAGACTTGTGTACCCGCGAAGGCATGGAAACATTGGGAATGTCGCCACAAACACCCCATTCGTTTGTGGCAACACTGAAACAGCAAGCGCCGACTTGGGCAGTCGCAATCCGGTGCCTAAAGCTTTCACCAACGCTTCTTTCAAACTCCATAGAATTACATCCCCCTGTTTTCGATTCGGATGGTGTTCTAGCCATGCCAATTCATCGCCCATACAATACCGCTGAATGGCCCGTGTTTTTCGATCCCAATGTTCAATATCCAACCCAATAAGCCGCCCCGCAGCCCCCAATAAAACACCCGATAAACTACGCGTATAACTCATACTAATGGACCCCCCATTGGACAATCTAGGGTTTCCCAATAACCCCCGATGCAGCTGCAATCCTAATGGTAATTGGGCCTCAGCACAGCGTCTAGCCAACGCGCGCCAACCGGTTCCTTGACCCCTATGTTCAACCACTTGTAGCGTTAAACCATGCGATTCAGCAATTGATTGAGCCCGTTGCACAATTAAGGCAACTGAGTGAGTATAGCCATACTTTGAATAAGTGCCTGCGTAGCTTCCGTTCCTTTTCGGCCTTTTGTACCAAATACGCGGGCTTCCGCTTGAGCATACGTGTGAGTAGTCAACACACCAAACGCAATGGGCAACCCTGTGGTTAATGATGCCTGGGTAATGCCATGTGCAGCAGCACCCGACACAAAATCAAAGTGAGGGGTTTCTCCTTGTATGACAACACCCAAGCATACAGCACCTACATACCCCCCTGTTTGCATAATACGCTGAACTACTGCTGGCAATTCAAAAACACCGGCAACTAAAAATACAGTATATTGGTAATTCGCCTTGGTCAAAGTTGCCTGAGTGTCTGCGAGCATCTCTGCTGTTAACTCTGAATAAAAACCGCTTGCTACAATCGCAACTTTTTTCATAGCCAATGGCCCATACGTTTCATTTTAGTGTCCAAATACGATCGATTGTGATCATTGTCTTGAACCACGATGGGTACGCGCTGATTTAATGTTAAACCATGCCCATCTAAACCGATAATTTTTTTTGGATTATTGGTTATTAAATCAAATTGACGCACCCCCAAATCCAATAAGATTTGAGCGCCAATGCCATACTCTCTCAAGTCAGCATCAAATCCTAAAGCCTCATTGGCCTCCACCGTATCTTTACCCTCTTCTTGTAACTTGTATGCTTTTAATTTATTCATCAGGCCAATGCCTCGCCCTTCGTGCCGCATGTACAAAAGAACGCCGGCCTTTTTTTCTGCAATTAACCCCAATGCTGCATCCAGTTGTTGACCACAATCACACCGTTTTGATTGAAAAACATCGCCCGTCAAACATTCTGAATGCACCCGAACTAATGTTGGGCTATCTGAGCAAATAGCACCCATAGTCAAGGCCAAATGCTCCTTATGATTAAGTGTATCTTCATAGGCATGCAATTGAAAATCACCATAACTGGTTGGCATCGTTATTGTTTCTATTTTTTGAATGAACCGCTCATGCTTGCGTCGGTACGCAATCAAATCCTGTATTGTAATCATTGGCATCTTGAACTGCTCGGCCATTTTAAACAAATCAGGCACGCGAGCCATTTGACCGTCGGGCTTTAGAATTTCACAAATAACACCCGCTGGCTCAAGACCAGCCAGCCGGGATAAATCCACTATCGCTTCCGTATGCCCAGCCCGACGCATCACGCCCATATTGCGAGCGCGTAAAGGAAAAATGTGTCCCGGGAAAACAAAATCTGATTTTGTCGCGTTTGGATTCACACACATTTGAATTGTCTTCGCTCGATCCGAAGCCGATATTCCTGTGGTGACACCATGCTTGGGGGAAGCATCAATAGACAACGTAAATGCCGTTCCAAAATTATCTGTATTTGAGGGTGTCATATCTGGCAGCTCTAAACGTTGAATGTATTCATCTGCCATTGGCACACATACAAGCCCACGTCCATGCGTAATCATAAAGTTAATCGCATCGGGCGTTACGAAGCGAGCAGCCATTGCCAAATCCCCTTCATTTTCACGATCTTCATCGTCTACAATAATGACCATTTGGCCATTGGCAATTGCTGTAATTGCATCTGATATCGAACTGAATTTCGTCATCTACTTGTGTAAAAATGATACAAATATCGTGCCATTATATCAACTTCTAGATTTACTACTTTATTTTTATCACGCGCCATAAAGTTGGTATGAGCAACCGTATGTGGAATCAAATGAACCTGAAATTCTGTTGGGTTTGTCCACACAACCGTTAGGCTGACCCCATCAATTGTTATCGATCCTTTTTCAACAATGTATTGCTGATATTCATCTGGGTACGCAATCGTGATTTCTCGCCACTTTGATGCTTGAACATCTGTTATTATAGTGCCTACAGTATCAACATGCCCGGTGACCACATGCCCCCCCATGCGGTCCGATGGCCTTAAACTCAGTTCTAAATTTAAAGGCTGCCCCACTATCCATCTCGATACCGTTGTGCGCTTTTTAGTTTCTTCCAAATAATCTACATAAAAAATATCCGACTCAATGGCTGTAACTGTTGAGCAAATACCATTAACCGAAATACTATCCCCAATTTGACTATCGGACATGCACAGTGCTGAACGAATGGCGCACTGATACCCCGTGCCCAAGGACTCACACGCAACTAGCTCACCACAGTCAACAATAATACCGCTAAACATGATCGGGATCCAAAGCTTTTATATAAGCACCCAACACGCCATTGATAAATTTAGCCGATTCGTGTGTTGAAAAGCGTTTGGCTAACTCAATGGCTTCATCCACAGCCACAACATTGGGCGTATCCAAACAATTGATTTCATATATAGCCAATCGCATAATTGCATGATCCACCATTGTGATCCGATCCACCTCCCAATTTAAAGAATGGAGTTTGATTAACGCATCGGATTGTTTGCAGTAGCCCCAAGCGCCAATAGCTAAGTCTTTAGCCATTCCTTGCGTTTGTTTCTCCGAGCGTGATGTTATCAAATACAAATCCGATTGAGCACTAATATCATCAACACCTACTTGATACTGATAAAGCATTTGCATAGCAAGCTTTCGGGCTGTTGATCGACGATTTCCACCCACAATGATTACGACCGGAAAGCCGTATCCAAGAAATGTGTGTCCACAGTTCCATTTTTAAAGTCTTCATGCTGAATAATATCAAGAAAAACATCGCGTGTTGTGGGAACGCCATCAATAACAAATTCACTCAATGCGCGTTTGGCACGCCGCAGCGTTTCTTCTCGATTCAACCCCCATACAATTAGTTTTCCCAATAAAGAATCATAATGCGGTGGGATTTGGTAGCCGGGATACACGTGACTGTCTACTCGAACACCAAAACCACCCGGAGGCAAGAACAATTCTAGCTTTCCCGGAGCCGGCATAAAGTTTCGTGACGGGTCTTCGGCATTAATTCGAAATTCCATAGCATGACCATAAAACTGAACATCCGATTGCTGAATGCTCAGCCGCTGCGTTTGTGCGATTTCTAATTGTTGGGCCACCAAGTTAATGCCGCTCACCATTTCAGAAACCGGGTGCTCGACCTGAATACGAGTATTCATTTCGATAAAATAAAAATCTTGATTTTGATCCAATAAAAACTCAACGGTTCCGGCACCTTCATATTGAATAGACTGTGCAATTTTAATAGCCGAATCTGTCATTTTCTTTCGAACATCATTGCTCAAAACCGGACAAGGCGATTCTTCGATGAGCTTTTGATGCCGTCTCTGAATTGAGCAATCGCGTTCTCCTATGTGAATCGCATGACCCGTTCGGTCCGATAAAATTTGAATCTCTACATGCCGTGGCTTTTGAATCAATTTTTCAAAATACACAGAACCAGATCCAAAGGCCGCTTTGGCCTCTGATGTCGTCATATCATATGCTGAAATTAGATCGTCTTCAGATTCAACAATTCGCATGCCTTTCCCACCACCACCAGCGGCAGCTTTGATCAGCAATGGATAACCAATGCGAGACGCTTCGGACTTTGCCATGGCTTCATTGGTAACCATACCGTTGGATCCAGGAACTAGCGGGATTCCCAAACTGCGACAGGTTTCACGCGCTTGGTTTTTATCTCCCATTAAACGAATATTTTCTGATGATGGCCCAATAAATATAATGCCGTTCTCTGAGCAAATATCTACAAATTCAGCGTTTTCAGCTAAAAACCCATACCCAGGGTGAATTGCCTGCGCCCCAGACACCTCTGCAGCTGCAATAATGGCGGGTATATTTAAATAACTTTCGGCTGGTGATGCCGGACCAATGCATAATGCCTCGTCGGCTAATTTAACATGCAAGCTGTTGGTGTCCACAGTAGAATAAATTGCAACAGTTTCTAAACCTAATTCTTTACACGCACGAATAATACGCAACGCTATTTCACCGCGGTTGGCAATAAGTACTTTTTTAATTTTTTGATTTTCCATAATTGTAATTATTATACTACAGGCAGGCAATTTGAGCCAAACTTGCTGGGTCTAGCGTTTGCTGTACTATACAACTTACATCGCTTACACCTCTGTCCTA
>DJIL01000049.1 GCA_002433595.1 bacterium UBP8_UBA6595
TAATACCATAGTAGCACACTGATTTCAATAGATCTAATGCCCGTATGATTCTATTTAATATATTGTACGATCAATGTTTAGTGTTTTTAAATTTTGGGCATTATTAGTCTACAGGTGGCGTGCTATAAGCGCAATAGAAAATTAAAATAGCCAATTAAAATACTTGGGTAGGAGGATCAGTTATAATGTCAAAACAAGATGAACTTTTTTTAAAAGAGTTGTTAGCCAATGCTGGAATGATGCGATCATACGCTGAAGATGATCATTGCTTATTTACCATGAGCTTTGGGGATATTTCAGTTCAAACGGAAGTTATTTCGAATTAGCATCGGGATACCTGCTGGCCTTGTTAGACCAGTCTTAACTTAAAAGTGCCATGGTTTATCGCATAGTGTCCGAGGTGAGTGGCTTAGGCATGCGGTATAGTGTGCAGTTCAAAATACGGGTGATGATACATTCAGAATTACCCTATGCAATCGGGGGAAGGGGGTTGAAAACTATTAAAAATAGCAGTCTCAAACGGAGTGTATTACACTCAGAACAGTATGGCAAGATGATCGTTATAGACAGAAATTTAAAAAAACCGCTTACTCTTTTTACTCTTTGTCTTGCTGGGGCATTCGTAAACCAAATAAAGGCTAAAATCAAACGTTAAAGTTTAATCAAGGATAATGCGAAAAAATTTGATAGGACGGGCAGCTTGCTTGATCGTGATAGCCAGTATGCTTAATATATTTAAGCTCGGTCACTATTTTATGCTACCATTAGGGTACAAATGAAAAAAAGAAATTTTCGATCACGATATTCAATTAGTCGCATTGAAAAATCGATGAACAAAATTCGCGGACAATCCCATTTTTTAAAGCGGCATCGTCGTCAAAAATTATGGCGGGGTATTCGAATGGTTCTAGGGATTGGTATGGTGTTTGCCACAATCGGATTGATTGGGTTGACTACAGTATTGGTGTATTTGCATCGTGGCTTGCCTGATGTTACTACAATTAATACCTATATCCCCGCAGAGACGACTAAAATCTATTCGCATGACGGGGTTGTGCTAGCGGAATTGCACGAAGAGGAAAACCGTGTGTTAAAGCCTATTGAAGCGATATCGCCCATTTTGAAACAAACGGTTATAGCCATGGAGGATACCGACTTTTATAAACATAATGGGCTAAATGCGAAATCAATTATGCGAGCATTGTATCGGGATATTATTGCTATGGAGTTTGTTGAAGGGGGCAGTACATTAACGCAGCAATTGGCCAGAAATTTGTTTTTGACCAAGCGAAAGACCATTTTGAGAAAATTAGAAGAAGCGTTGCTGGCTATTCAGATTGAAAAACATTTTACAAAAACGGATATTTTAGAAATGTATTTGAATCAAGTATATTGGGGGCATAATACATACGGAATTGAATCAGCAGCACAATATTATTTCGGCAAGTCCAGTCAGAATTTGCGTGTTGCAGAGTCAGCCATGTTAGTGGGCTTACTGAAAGGGCCAGAGTTATACAGCCCATTACGTAATAAAGTCCGTGCCAAGCGTCGCCAACGGGTCGTGTTGAAACGCATGGCGGTCTTGGGTTTAATTACAAGTGATCAGGCTCAGCAGGCCTATGTTGAAGTGCTTGCCTATCAAAAACAAAAGAAGCTTCGATATAAAGCCCCCTATTTTACCTCCCATGTATTGAAACAGTTAATTGAAATGTATGGTGAAAAAGATACCTATACATCAGGGCTCAAAGTGCGGACAACATTAAATTACCGCTACCAAGAAAAAGCCAAGTCAGTAGTAGATACCTATATCGAAAAAGCACAAAAACCGCATTGGATCAAGAAGAAACGAGTGAATGGATTGGGGTATTCTCAGGCAGCAATTTTATCAATGGACCCTAGAACCGGCTATGTTTTAGCGATGCAGGGGGGCAATGATTTTTTAGATACACAGTTTAATCGAGTTACACAGGCCAAACGGCAGCCAGGGTCGGCATTCAAGCCATTTGTATATTTAACGGCACTTAAGCATGGGTTTTCACCGGGGTCATTTATTGATGATTCAACAATTTCTTTTAATACGATTGAAGGCGTGTACACACCTCAGAACTATAATAAGAAATTCCGAGGGTTATTGCCCATGCGCCGGGCACTGGAGTTGTCTGTTAATGTGGTGGCTGTAAAACTAAACGATATGGTGACTCCGGAAGCCGTCGTTCGAACGGCTAAACAAATTGGAATTGCGGCGGATCTTAAACCCGTATTGTCCTTACCTCTGGGCGCATTTGAAGTGACGATGATTGATTTAGCGACTGCGTATGGCGTATTTGCAAATAACGGTATTCGGGTTGATCCGGTATCCATTTTAAGCATTGAAGATCGAAATGGAACCGTGCTGTATAAACATAGACATGAAGAACAACGTGTATATCCACGTAAAATGATCCTAGCGTTGGTGGATATGATGACGGGTGTTTTAAATTATGGGACTGGCCGTAATGCGCGATTGCCGCGTCCAATTGCCGGAAAAACGGGGACTACATCCAATTATAAAGATGCTTGGTTTTTTGGGTTTATTCCACAAATGGTTACAGTTGCTTGGGTTGGGAATGATGACAATATGCCAATGAACCAAGTGACCGGTGGGTGGGTTCCCGCACTGATGTGGCGAGACTTTATGAAGTATTGCGTTCAAGACATTAATCCACAGCGATTTCCAAGCCCGACAGGCTTAGTGTCTGAACAGGTTAGTTGGGAGACGGGAAAATTAGCGGGGCCTCACTCAGAGACAGTTACAATGGAAAAATATTGGGTAGGGCGTGAGCCTAAAGATATTGAAATGGGCACCGTTCCAATCAATGAATCGGCACCGGTGACGGATTTATTTGATTTATAGCAAGGAGGCGACAGTATGGTACACAAGGTAATTATTATTGGTTCAGGCCCTGCTGGGCATACCGCTGCAATTTATGCGGCCCGTGCGGCTTTAGAGCCACTCATGTTTGAAGGTCTAATGGCGGGCGGGGTTGCTGCGGGTGGTCAATTAACCACAACGACGGATGTTGAGAATTTCCCAGGATTTCCGGACGGCATTTTAGGACCGGAACTGATGGACCGCATGCGCAAACAGTCCATCACCTGTGGTACGGATATCCGAACGGAGACGGTGGATCGCATTGACATGAGCCAGCGGCCATTTGCCGTGCATGTGGGCGAAGCGGTGTACTATGCGGACAGTTTAATTCTAGCAACAGGGGCAACCGCCCGTCGCTTGCATGTGTCAGGAGAGGAGACGTATTGGCAACGGGGCATGTCCGCCTGTGCGGTGTGTGATGGCGCATTGCCATTGTTTCGTAATAAGCATTTATTGGTCATTGGTGGCGGTGATTCAGCTGTTGAAGAGGCAGCCTATTTAACCAAGTTTGCCAGCCAGGTGACCATGGTGGTTCGAAACAATCAGTTGAGAGCGTCGCAAGTGATGCAGCGACGGGCTGAGCACAATAATAAAATTACTATTCGCTACAATGCCCAATTGCATGCGGTGCGCGGCAATGATCACGTATTGACGCAAGCGGATTTGATACGTTCAGATGGCACCCTTGAAACCGTAGACACGTCGGGTATTTTTTATGCGATTGGTCATGAGCCCAATACAGCCTTTTTAGAGGGGCAAGTGTCCCTGCATGACACTGGGTATATTCAAACACCGAACCAGCCTTCAATGACCACCTCTGTCCCTGGCGTTTTTGCCTGTGGTGATGTGCAAGACTTTACCTATCGGCAAGCCATATCAGCCGCTGGCAGTGGGTGTCAGGCTGCGCTAGATGTGGAACGATTTTTGAATCATTAATGCCACCTGCATTTCAATTGGTTTCGGAGTATCAACCAGCTGGGGATCAGCCGGAAGCGATTGACCGACTAACGGATGGTTTAAATAAAGGTAAGGACAATCAGGTACTATTGGGGGTAACGGGTAGTGGGAAAACCTTCACGATTGCCAATGTGATCGCCAATGTAAATCGGCCCGCGTTGGTATTGGCACATAATAAAACATTGGCGGCGCAATTGTGTTCTGAATTTAGATCCTTTTTCCCTAATAACGTTGTGGATTATTTTATATCATACTATGATTACTACCAACCGGAGGCTTACATTGCGGCACGGGATATTTATATTGAAAAAGAGGCTCAGATTAATGAAGAAATTGAGCGGCTGAGACATCATGCTACGCGGTCGTTGTTTTTGCGTAAAGACGTGATTATTGTGGCATCAGTATCGTGTATTTATGGACTCGGTTCCCCAAAGGCGTACTACGATTCAGTTGTTACGGTTCAATTAAATCAAGAGTTTGATCGATCGGTATTTTTAACTACCTTGCATGACTTGCATTATGAACGCAATGATATTCAGCTAAGCCCTGGTTGTTACCGGGTGCGTGGTGAAGTGATTGAATTATTTCCCAGTTGGGACGATGCGACTATTCGATTTGAATTTTTTGGTGATACGATTGAGGCGATGAGTCGGTGCCACCCCGTATCGGGTGATGTAATAAATAATTTGTCCGAAGTATCAATCTTTCCGGCTACGCACTATGTTGTTGAGGATGATCTAAGCCCAGCAATTGGGCGTATTAAATCGGAATTAGCCACTCGAATTGAGGAACTTAATCAACAGGGATTTGAATTGGAGGCTAAGCGGTTGGAAAAGCGCACACGCTACGACATTGCGATGATGCGAGAGTTGGGGTATTGCAAAGGCATTGAAAATTATTCTCGCGTGATTGAAAATCGTGCACCAGGCAGTCCACCGGATGTACTGCTAGACTTCTTCCCGGATGATTTTATTACGATTGTGGATGAATCGCATGTAACCATGCCACAAGTTCGGGGTATGTATCGGGGCGATCGAAGTCGGAAAGAGTCGTTGGTATCGCATGGGTTTCGGTTGCCATCAGCGTTTGATAACCGACCGCTGACGTTTGAGGAATTTGAGCATCGAAAAAAACAAGCTATTTATGTATCCGCCACACCGGGTGTCTATGAGTTGGGTCAATGTGCCTGGCCCGATTCGGTGCTAGAGCCTTCCGTGAGTGTGGCGTGGCAAAGCCCAGATGTGGTGGAACAGGTTATTCGGCCCACGGGGTTGGTGGATCCGGTGATTACCATTCGGCCCATTCAAGGTCAAGTATCGGACTTGATTGAAGAAACACGCAAACGCGTGGCTGTAAATGAGCGAGTTTTGGTCACGACGCTAACTAAAAAATCATCCGAGGAATTAACGAATTACTTAGTTAATGCTGGCTTTAAAGTTCGTTATTTGCATTCGGATATTGATGCGATGGAGCGTATTGATATTTTGCATGATTTACGAGCGGGGGTATTTGATGTGTTGGTGGGGGTGAATCTATTACGGGAAGGTTTGGACTTGCCGGAGGTGTCGTTGGTGGCGATATTAGATGCAGACAAAGAAGGGTTTTTGCGCAATGAACGGTCGCTCATTCAAACGATGGGACGAGCGGCTCGCAATCAAAACGGATCTGTTATTTTGTATGCCGATAAAATCACAAAATCTATTCAGGGAGCGCAGCGTGAAACAGAACGCCGTCGGGATAAACAGTTGGCATACAACAAAGCGCATGGCATCGTACCTAAGACAGTGACTCGGAAAATGGGGGATATTCGAGACGCGGATCGCGAGGCGACTCAAAAAGAGGTTCAAGCCGTGGCTGAGCCGGATTCAAAAATTTCGGTGCCGGAGTTAATTCAAGAACTTACGGAAAAAATGGAAGCGGCTGCCGAAGAACTTAATTTTGAAGTGGCCGCTGGTTTTCGCGACCAGATTGAAAAGTTGAAGGAGGCATAGTAAACTAAACATATTTGATTTTAAAAATATCAAGCAGTCAACATAAAGGAGGAAACAGATGTATAAAATTTTGATGGGGATAATTGTTGGAATATTTTTTGTCAAAGTGAATGTGTTTGGCTTTGCAACGATTCTACATTCTATTTCAGATGGAGATGATGTTGTATTTAACTCTAATGTAGAAAAAATGCGTGTATTTGTTGATGGGCAACCAATCGGTGTAATGTATGGAACTATGAAATATAAATTACAGCGTAATGGCAAGGATAGGCGTATAGAGTTTAGAAAAGATGGGTATAGAACAGAGACGCTTATTGTTGGAACTCAGTTAGCGATAACATTTTGGGGAAACGCTATTTTTTCGTTTGGAAGTATCACAGGGTCTTCAACAGATAGCTGGTCTACAAAAAATAGTCGGCAGTACACACCCAATCAATTTTATGTTCAAATGGAGAAAATAAAGCTGTAGTTTTAGTACGAATTTGCATAGATCAAACAAATTTGTTAATCTATAAAATGGATGTTTAGTTTATCATATTATTTATAAGGAGTTATTGCATGAGAAAAGTTTTGGTTTTGTTATCATTAACTGGTTTTTTAACCTTAAATTCATTTGGATTTGCGACTATTTTGCATTCTATTAGTGGGGGTGATGCGATTAGATTTAATTCTAATGTGGACAATGTTGCTGTTTACATCGATGGACAGCCAGTCGGTAAGATTAAAGGTGGGAGTTTGGTTTACAAAATTTCTCGTGACGGTATGAACAAGCAAGTAATATTTGAGAAATCTGGGTACAAAACAGAGAACTTTTCTATTGGAACAAAGACAGCAGGAGCGTTTTGGGGTAATTTAATTACAGGCGGAACAGTTGGATCGTCAACGGATAGCTGGTCTACAAAAAACAGCCGGCAGTACACTCCCAATCAATTTTATGTTGAAATGGAAAAAATCTAAGCTTAGCCAATAAGCGTTATTTTTTTAAATGCGATACCGATATTATTTTATAATCTGTATCGCATTTTTTTTTAATTATAGTCAAGCCGATACTCGAATTGAACGCGCAATAGCCAAAGAAACGATTGATTTCACGTTGTATGCGTATGACAATATTATGGCTGATTATTTTGAGGAACAAGATGGCTATCATCGGCATCTGCGTTATTTAATTATTCAAGGGACTGGGTTATCAGCGGGTGCGGTTAACGCACTGATTCAAGATCCAGTACTCAGGAAAGCGCCAACGCCGCCGGAGTATCTGTTCCAATTAAACAAAACATTAAGAGACAAGCATGGCTATTATTTCATGGATTATTAAGTACAGCAGTGTGCTTTTAATCGCTACAACCCTGGGGTACGCATCGGGGGACAAACCGATGTATTATCGTGAGGCTTGGCTGGACTTGTTATACTATGAATCAGCCGG